>DOMV01000378.1 GCA_003509805.1 Planctomycetaceae bacterium | reverse complement strand
CGTCGGATTCCGAAAACACGCGGAACAACGATGCCGGGAACAACGATGCCGGGGAAAACGAGGCACGCAAAGACGATTCACGGTTTTCCTGCGACCGATGCCGGGACGATTTCTTTTTTTTTCACCGGGCCGTCGTTCTCGGGGATTACGAAGACGCGCTGCGGAGCCTGGTTCTCCGGATGAAAACCGAGCGTCGCGGTCTGTCGATGCTCGCCGTTGCCGGACTGCTCTGGGAAAGACGGGAGCACCCCATACGTGAGGCGAACGCAGATCGGATCGTTCCCGTCCCGATGCATTTCGCGCGTCGTTTTTGGCGCGGCGTGAACAGCCCGGACATCCTTGCCGGAGAACTGGGCCGGCGGCTCGGAATTCCCGTTCTTGATCGCTTGGTCCGTCGCGTGAAACCGACCCGGCCGCAGTTTTCCCTGGCACCGGAAGAACGGTTCGAGAATCTCCAAGGCGCCTTTTCCTTGTCGCAGCACCGGAGGCGAACGGGTCGGGCAGGCGTGAACGAGGATATTTCGAACAAAAGAATCCTGTTGGTTGACGATATTCTAACGACCGGCAACACCTGTAATACCGTGAGCCGGCTGTTGCTCGACGCCGGAGCCGCCTCGGTCACCGTTGTCGCCGTTGCCAAGGCCGAGGGCAACAAGGGAGGCAACAAGGTGGGCAAGGCGGCAGGCAAAACCGGAAGCATGAGGACCGCCGTCAAGGATTCTGAAGACGAGTCGGGCTTTCAAAGATGAAAGGGGGTTTCTGTACAGGGTGTGGTTTTTGCGGAAAAAAACATCGTACCCCGGTCGGAGCGGTTGGCCCGGTCGCCGTTCAGGAAGGCTCGGCCAGGATTTCCCACAGGGCTTCGAGTGCCTGCGGGATGACCTTCGTCGAGGCGATCGAGGTCATGAAATTCGTGTCGCCGTTCCACCGGGGAACGATGTGCCAATGGAGATGGCCCGGCAGTCCCGCGCCGGCGGCGTGGCCGAGATTGAGCCCGATGTTGAATCCGTGGGGCCGCATTTTTTCTTCCAGCCGGATTACCAGGCGGTTGAGTTCCCGCGTCAATTCCGCCTGTTCCGTTTCACTCAACCGGTCGAGCCGGCCGACGTGACGCAACGGGGCGAGCAGGAGATGCCCGTTGTTGTACGGAAATTTATTCAGCAGCGCGATCGTGTTTTCCGAACGGCCGATGACGAGCCGTCGTTTGCGTTCGGGATCGGCGACAGCCTGGCAAAGGAAACATCCGGGATCCCCGTCCGGCCGGACTTCGACCCGATTTTGTTCGTCCCGGGCCGAGCGTTCTTGTCGTTCCCGCTCGTTTTCCGCGATGTAGGCGAGGCGCCAGGGAGCCCAGAGGATGTCGTCCATGATGTGTACCGGAAACGCGATGAAAACGAACGTTCGGTCAAGTCTGCCTGCCGCACGCACTCAACCCCAACTTCTTCTTGTACAATGACACAAATTGTACAATGACATAAACGGACCGTTCGGGCGGCAGGCGATTGTGCGCGGGAGGATGATACCGAAGCCGGTTGAGTCGTTGGTAAACACAGCCCGGTCAAACCGCCTGTTTACCTTCGGCGGTGTTGTTTCCGGTGGGCAGGCTNNTCCTAAATCGTCGGCTTCGGGAAATGTCAACGGCTTACAATATATCATGCCGCTTCGCGGTTCGGGACCGCGCCCGGGAACAGTTTTCGCGCGACGTTTTCGTCGAAGAAACGTTTGATTCCGGCGACGACGAGGCGTTGTTCCGTCTCGGTCAGTTCGGGATAAATCGGGAGCGCGAGGACTTCCCGGCTTGCCCGGTATGTTTCAGGGAGCGATTCCGCCGGGTAGCCGAGCGAGCGGAAGCATTCCTGTTCGTGGAGGCCGAGCGGATAATAAATATCCGTTCCGATTTTCATTTCCGCGAGTCGTTCCCGGAGCGCCGTCCGCAAATTGTCGGGAATGCGTACCGTATACTGGTTCCATACGTGGCGCCGGTTCGGCAACGCTTCCGGCAACGTGAGATACCGTTCGAGACCGTCGTCGCCGAACAGTTCGGCATACCGGGCCGCGTTCCGGGACCGCATCATCGTCCAGTTTTCGAGATGTTTCATCTTCACGTTGAGCACCGCCGCCTGGTACGAGTCGAGGCGGCTGTTGATGCCGACGACCTTGTGATAATAGCGAGGTTCCATGCCGTGACCGCGGAACAGGCGAAGCCGGGCGGCGAAATCGGCATTACGGGAAACCATCATTCCCCCGTCGCCGGCGCCGCCGAGATTTTTCGTCGGATAAAAACTCAACGCGGTGACATCCCCCCAGCTCCCGGCCCGGCGCCCGTCGAGTTCCGCGCCGATCGATTGGGCGGAATCTTCGAGCACGAGCATGCGTCCGTCGCTTTCCTGGGCGATCGTGTCGATCGCGACCATGTCGGCCATTTGGCCGAAAAGGTGCACCGGGATGATCGCTTTCGTTTTGGAGGAGACGAGGCGTTTCACCTGTTGCGGGTCGATATTGAACGTGCGCGGATCAATGTCGGCGAAAACCGGGGTGGCCCCGACGAGACTGACGGCGCTGACCGACGCGAAAAAGGTGAAACTGGGAACGATCACCTCGTCGCCCGGCCCGACGCCGTGGGCCATGAGCGGCAAAATCAAGGCATCGCTTCCCGAAGCGCACGCGACGGCGTAATCGGTTTGGCAATAGGCGGCAACGCTTTGTTCCAGTTTCGCGACTTCCGGTCCGAGAACGAACTGACCGCTGTCGGAAACGCGCTGCAACACCTCGGCGATTTCGTCCCTAATCGTTTGGTATTGACGGGAAAGGTCAAGGAGTGGAACGCTTTGCGGCGTCGATTCCACGGCGTTTCGAGGGTTGAAATTCCCTTTCATGATGTCGGATTTCCTATCCTGAGTAGTGGTTTGGAAGGTGAAAAACCGATAGTGATGTTCAGCTTGAATACCGGTAAATCGTTCTTTCTCGACGATTCGGAAGCACTATACGCAACCCTTGCAAATCTGTCAAGATCAAATATTTTCCGATATTGCGATGGCGGATCGTGGGATGTGTGCGCGGATAATCCGCCTGCTTCGTCGCGGCTTGACAATTCGGGATAAAACGGTTCTACTGGACACGACGGTTATCCGGAACATGTCTCTTGAAAAACAACCTTGCTTTCCATTTTCGTCTAAATTTCCCAACCACGCTCGAAATGATAAACTAGAGTGTAAAGGGAATGGTGCCGGGTGTCTTTCCGCCCGTTTCGCGAGGACTCGTTCACCCGTATCAATAACGTGTCCGGCAGCACAGTGTCCGGCGGCGGCGTGAAGACGGCAAGGATGCGAAAAACCATTTATGGCGGAAAATCATGGCGGAAAATCATTGGGATTTCCCGAAGCCGACGATTGGGAAGGCCCCGCCGAAACCACGCTTTTCCGAGGCGGACGGACGCAAATTCAACCGGCTTCGGTATAAACGGCGAATCTGCCGCGCCGAAGCGCTGTCATCATCACTTCATAATACCCATTGAGGGAGTTCACCGTGTTGAACAATTTATCCATCGGAGCCAAGCTGATTTTCTCCTTTGTCGTCCTGCTTTCGCTGATCTTTCTCGTCGGCATCATGGGGTGGTACGGGCTGAATGTTTTGGACAACGCATCCGGTAAGGCCGCCTCGCTGCAGGAGATCGTTTCGCTGGCGAACGACCTTAATCGTTACTGTTTTGAAACGCAGTATTATGCCATGAACGGCAATTATTACAAGGATCCCGCGATGATGGCGAAGGTCGCAGGGAAAGACGCGGGGACGAAATACGTCGCGGAAACCGTCGCCGCCCTGGTCGACGAAAAAATCACGTACTATGAAGGTAAAATCGATCCCGAAACACACGCGAACTTCAAGAAGGACTTGGAAAGCGTCAAGGCGGCGTTTATCGAATTCGACGCGCAAACCGACGCTTGGGCGGCGATCCAGGCCGATGTCGACGCCTCGGCGAAACTCCGGGACGATATCGCCGACGGCGCCCAGGCCGATTTCCAACAGCTCGCCCAAAGCGTGATGAACAGCGGGACGGCGGAAGCGATCAAACATAAGCCGGAAGGTTCCGACGCCGAGATCGATTATGCTCCGGCGCGGCGTATCAGCCAGGAAAAAGAATTGGGAACCATCCTTGAAGGAATCGAGTGGGTTCGACGGTTGACCCGGGAACAGGCGGCGATCACCAATCTCCGGGAACTACAGGATAAAAATGCCGCGATCGACGAGCGTTTCGGCAGATTACTGGCTGAAATCGACAATGTGGCGCCCGGTTTCCTGCAATCGGCCAACAAGAAACTCGTCGAAAGCGGGAGGGGGCGGTGTGTCCAATGGCGGGAAGCGCTGAAGGGCTATGTCGCTTTGGCCGTCCGCAAGGAGCACTGCAACGTCACGATGGCCGAACTCGGTTTGCACGTCGAGGATTTGTGTGGCACGCTCAGCGTCAATGCGGCACAGTCTTCCGCGGCGACGACGGAGCAAATGGAGCGGACGAAAGGTTTGATCGTTTGGCTGATCGTCGGAGTCGTCCTTTTTGCGGTGTTGGTCGGCGCCTTCCTCGGACTCGCCCTGACCCGGAATATTGCCGGAGCGACCTCCAGGATCACGGCCGGGCTGACGAGGCTTGTCCACCGCGGCGATATCACGGTTCGGGTGGAGCCCGAGCTGTTGCGGCGCGGCGACGAGGTCGGACGGCTTGCCAAACTGACCGAGGATATTCTGGGCGATTACAACGGAGTCAGCAACCTGGCGCAATCGCTTTCCAGCGGCGATTGGACCGTCACGGCCAACGAAAAGAGCGAAGAGGATGTGATGAATCACAATCTCAACGCGATGATCGAGAAGATCAACGCGGCGCTCAACGAGGTCGCCGAAGCGGTTCACCGGGTCAACAGCGGCGCTTCGCAAATCGCCGCCGCGAGTGAAAGCCTTTCGCAGGGAGCGACGGAATCAGCCGCGAGTATCGAGGAAATCACCGCATCCATGGGCGAAATGGGCAGCCAGACGAACCGGAACGCTCAAAGCGCCTCGGAAGCCAGCAACCTGGCCAGGCAGACCAATACGGCCGGCGCCGACGGGCAGGTGATGATGCAAAACATGATCGACTCGATGCAGCAGATCACGAAGAATTCCTCGGAAGTCCAGAAAGTAATCAAGGTTATCGACGATATTTCCTTCCAGACCAATCTGCTTGCGCTCAACGCCGCCGTTGAAGCGGCCCGGGCGGGAACGCACGGAAAAGGGTTCGCCGTCGTGGCCGAGGAGGTTCGCAACCTTGCAGCCCGTTGCGCGAAAGCGGCCGGGGAAACCTCGCAGATGATCGAGGGGAACAACAAACAGATCAGCGAAGGGGCCGTCATCGCGACGCAAACCGCCGAGATGCTCAATACGATCATCGCGCATGCTTCGAAGACCGCCGAGATCATCAACCGGATCGCGGTTGCCAGCAACGAGCAGGCCCAGGGAATCGGCCAGGTGACGCAGGGGTTGCAGCAGATCGACGCGGTAACCCAGCAGAACACGGCCAGTTCCGAAGAAACGGCGAGCGTGTCGAACGAAATGAGTTCGCAGGCGTCCAATCTTCAGCGTCTGGTCAACTTCTTCAAGTTGAAAGGAAGCAAGTCCGGCGATGCCCCGACCATTCGCGCGGACAAGCGGTCGGCTCAGGGGCCGGTTCATGAGAAAGCGTCTGAAATCCGTTTGGACGCCCCGCAGGAAACAACAACCCTTGTCGCGAAATCAGCGGCGAAACCGGTCGTAAAACCGGTCGCAAAACCGGTTGTGACACAGGCGGTTTCAAAACCGACTGCGGCCAAACCGACTGCGGCCAAACCGATTGCGACCAAACCGGCTACGACCAAACCAACTGCGGCTAAACCGACTGCGACCAAACCGGCTGCGACCAAACCGCTCAGTCTTGCCGGAAAGTCCGGCGGTCACATCAACGTCACGACAAAGCCGTCCGAATTCCCGGCGGAGCCTGACCAGCCCGTCAAGGGGAGCGGTTGGGATACCCCGATCGACACGGAAGTGACGATTCACTTGGATGACAAGGAGTTCGGCAAATTTTAGCCCCGCGTTTCGTGCGTATTTTAGCCATTCCCCGCAATCGACACCCGGGGCATGAACTTAGGAAGGTTGTCACATCTTTAACGATGGTTGCGATTTTTCGGAATATACTGATTGTTCCGCCTCTCGTCTGCCGATATCTTGAGTGTTCCAAGGAATACTTCCTTCACAGAATGGCGTTTCATGAAAGATACGGCGACTGGTCAAATTGGTTTTCCCGTCTTGGTTGCCCCAACGGTTGCCCTGATAGCGGCACTGCTGGTTTTTGTGCCCGGTATTGCGACGGCCGAAGGGGACTCTTCTTGGACGATGCGGCCGAACAGTATCCATTTAAGCATGTCGGGACCGCATCGCATTGTGTTGAATCGCTTGACGGTCCAACAGCCGAATTGCTGGAATTTGCCTCCCCACACGTTGCCGTATGGGAGTGAGGAGGCGAATCCGTATGGCGTTGACGAGGACGCGGATGCGGACAATTCGACTGTTCGCGGACAGATCGGCTGTTTTTCCGGGGATGACACCTTTTGGATCAACGCGGTGCATTGGGAGAATACGACGTTTGCCGACGACCGTTCCTCGGGCTACGGTATCGCGGCGAACGGGCTCGTTCTCGGTCGGGACTGGATGCGGGGACCTTCTTCGCGACTCGGTATCGCGGGCGGGTACGACAATCCCGAATTACGGCAGCGAGACGGTGCAACGCGAGACCGTGTAACGCGAGACGCTGTAACGAATGAAACACGCGCGGACCATTATCATCTCGGCTTGTATTACCAGGAAAATTTCTACGGGACCGAGCTCAACTGCTGGATCGGTTACGGGCATCAGGAGATCGATTCGCGGCGTTACGGCTATGACGACGAACGGGCGCGAGGTCAATGGTACCGCGGTTCGACCGAGGGCGACACGCTGATATCGAGCGTGGAGCTTGGCAAAATCACCTGTTATCACGGCTGTTTTTTCGTGCGGCCCTGTATCGGGGTCAACATGATCCACGGCTGGCAATACGGTTTCGCGGAGCAGGCCACCGGAAATTACGGTCGCCTTCACTACGGGCGGATGCACCTGGAGCAGACGTTTTTGCGTGTCGGGGCCAGCGTCCAATATGAAAAGGACACTTGGCTCCGCGCCTTGCTTCGAATTGAATACGCTTACCTGATGGAGGGCGATCCGGTCGCCGGTTCGCGGGCAAGACTTATCGATAAAGCCGGGACGCCTCACGTCTCACTTTTCGGCGCAAGCGTCCAACGCGATTTCCTCACCCTCGGCTGCGGTGGCCAATGTTCGCTCGGTTCAAACGGAAGTCGTTATATTTATGGAGATTACGATATCTCCATGTCTTCCGGGCGAACCGTCCAGGCATGGACGCTCGGCTATATCGAAAAATTCTGATTTCGAGAGACGATCCCATGTTTTCGGGATACGACATCACTCCATGCAAAAACGCTCCATGAAAAAACGTTTTGTTCTCTTGAATCATACGGTTTCTCCCGATTCTTCGCGCAAGTGTCACTGGGATTTGATGTTCGAACCGACCGGGCCGGAGGAAAAACTCGCGACCTGGTCGATCCCGCCGCAGGTCGGGATGTTCGATACGCAACCCCGGGGGTTGCCTTTTACGGTCGAAGGTACACGCCTTCCGGATCATCGGCGTCTTTACCTCGATTATGAAGGGGACATTTCCGGCGATCGGGGTCGGGTCGAGCGGATCGACGCCGGATTTTATGAAGCGGTGAAACCATCGGACGACGGGGCGGCGCAGGGCTCGGAAAACGACTCCGGCCGGGTCCGGTATCGCCTTTTCGGCCAACGTTTTTTCGGCCTGATCGACATTACATTCCGTGACACTGCGTCCGATAATTCGCGATCCGCCCCGGTCATCATTTCCTACATGCCGGCAACACGCGTCCATTCCCTTTCCCGGACCGATGCCGAACCGACGGGCGCACCGGGAGATACGCGTTATTTTCACACCGATCTTGTCATTCCGTTTCTTTACGATCTTCCTGCCGACGGCGAAAGCGTCCGCCGCTTGAAGGCAATCGAGGGCGAGTTGGTTTTACGGACGGATTTGCCCGCCAGGGCCGCCTACTGGATTCTCCGGCAACTCGGCGTTTCGGCGGCCGTTACGCTCGAACCGCATTCCGCATCCCCGGAATCCCCGGAACACCAGGAACGCCAGGAACACCCGATGAGCTCTGTGCCCGATACGGTTTCCCCGGTCTTCGTCAAGGAGCCGGTTCGCCACCGATGGTATCCGGTCGTCGATCAGGATGCCTGTACCGGTTGCCTCGAATGCGTCAACTTCTGCATGTTCGGAGTCTACGTGATCGACCGACGGGACAAGCCGTTGGTTGAACAGCCCGACGCCTGCCGGGACGGTTGTCCCGCATGCAGCCGAGTCTGTCCCGGCGGCGCGATCATGTTTCCCTTGTACGACGATCCGGTAATCAGCGGGCGGCAACGTCGCGGGATCGATAAAAACGTTTTATCGCCCAGGGCGACCAAATCGTCGCCTCCTTCCGTCGAAACGGCGCCGTCGGAACATTTGCTGGACGCCCTCCTTGATGAAGTCGACGGGATGGAATTGTGAAAACGGATTCGGGTACAGGCGTACGACGCGGGTGAAGAGACGCCGGAAAGAACGGGACCGTGGATGGAGCCGTGGACAGAGCAATAAAAACGTATTTCGGTTTGCGGGGAAAGATCGCCGCCCCGGCCATCGAGCGGATATTCCTCGCTTTTCAGCGTGAACGGCCCCCCCGGTTCCGGGAATGGCTTCGTATGCGTTGCGAGGCGAGCGGATACGCCCCGGACAAATTTCCGGCAACATTTCCGGCAACATTTTCGGAGGCGTGTCCGGAAATGGAGATGATGCGATTATACGCGATTCAAACGTATTATGCCGGAATCGTCCGTGGAATCATGCGTTCACAATTCCGCCTGGAAGAACGGGAACCGGACACTCCTGCGCTCTTTCCGGACTTCGATCAGGACTTCGATCCAAGATTCGATCCGGATTGCGATCGTACCCCGGCGTTTCCGGCGACAGTGGCGAATCGAAGAGACGGTTCGCCCTTTTTCGACCGGTTCGGTCCGCTTTACGAAAATCTGTTCCCGGCCGGGTTGCGTCGCATGTTCGGCGAGTTTTACACGCCCGGCTGGTTGGCGGAGAATCTGTTGAACGACGTGCTGGACGGCTGGTTCCCGGACAGCGGTATTCTCGACCCGGCCTGCGGCAGCGGTTCCTTTCTTCTCGCCGCCGCGCGGCGATTGGCGGAGGCAGGCCGTTCCCCGGGCGAAATCGCGGAGTGCCTGGTCGGCTTCGACCTCAACCCGCTCTGC
>DOMV01000177.1 GCA_003509805.1 Planctomycetaceae bacterium | reverse complement strand
TTCAATCACTATAGCCGACTGAACGCCGCGTGCGGGAAGGTTTTCAAAAGTTCCTGCGGCGCCCAGCTTTTCTGTTCGCTTCAATGCCAACTCCAATCGGAAATCGGGCGACAGATGTTTGCGATGGTCGACGGTGACCGCATTTTACGGCAACAAAAAGAACGACGGCGCGCCCAGGTCCGGCAGGCCGTTAAAAAGTACAAAAAGACCTCGAAAGGGATCGAAGTCAACAAACGATCCCATGCCCGATACCGCGCCAAACAAAAAAATCCTCTACCGGAAAGCGAGGCGGAGTCGGGCATGCGTCGGCCTTCAATCTGATCCGGCAAATCGAACGCCCCTCTTGGAACACGGACGGGGGCGTGGATCGTCGTCTGCGCCGATCCACGCTCTTTCTCGTTACAAACCGTGATCGACACGGTTTCGGAAATCGAACGCCCTCCGGTGAACGGTACCGAACGCGACGCAATGGATTCTGCGCAAGGGTCATGCTCCGTACTCTATCCCGGTGAACATGTTCCTGCAACAAAAACAAAGCCATCGACGACGCTCGATTTCTTGCCGCCGATGATCCTTTTGGTCAGTTGGATCGGCTCTTTTTTGCCGGAGGGTCATCAAACGATCATTGGCATTCAAGATTTTTCCGAAAAAATCTGTTCGCGTCCCAGCTGTACGAAAACATTTCCGTTCGATCCCCGCGTGCCGCACAAAAAGTTTTGCTGTGACACATGTTACGATGCCGTGCGTTTGGCCCGGAAACGTCTTCTTCACTGGTATCGCCTGACTCGCTGCCTCTACGCTCTTGAAATCTATCGGCTCCTGGGCGGTCTTTACAACGCCTCCGGATAAGTGTCGCGCTGGCGGGAACCGGGACAGCGTGGTAATCTCCCTCGCGTTGTGAGCGGAGCGGTTCCGTCTTGCATATTTGTTTCGGAATACGTTTTGGGAGCATCGGCGGATGGCATTGGAATCGGGTATCGAGCTTGGCAAACGCTATTCAGAAACGGAAATGTTCAGCCATTTTCACGACGGGCCTTTCGGCCGTTGCCCCGATTGCGGCCGCATGGTCTTCCTGCCCTGTCTGGCTTGCCTGACGGAACAGGACGGCGACGTTGCCGATCCTGCGGAGACAGTGGAAGCGGAACCGATGTGCATTCATCTGGACGGTGATGAACGACAGCGTTACGAATATGTCCGCCTCGAAAAGATCGCGGAGGAGATTCGACGTTCTGAAAAGGAACCGTACGCGTAAAACCGATCTTATCCCGATATTTTTGATACAGAAGTTTTATAGGAGATTCGCCATGGGCGACAATACGATACAGATACTCGCCGTCATCGAAGACGTGAAGCGGGAAATATGGGAAGGCGATCTGATTATTTTGCGAAACAAAAAAGGCATTGCCTTTCGCGCGCTGAAAGTCTGCCGCTGGGACGACGCGGTGTTTGGCGTCGATGTCCTGAAATACCGGGGTGTCACGGCGGTCTCGCTGGAGCAACTCATTTGCCGGCATCCCGGCAACATCGATGTTTACGAGGTCAACCCGCAGGACCGATGGCCTAATTACGACCGGCAAAGGGCGACGCGATTTCTGAAAAGCATCGTGTTTTCCGAGGAAGATTGCCGCGTGATGTTTTTGAAAATGTTGCGCAATTTGTTTTTGAAACTGTTTTATCCGGCAATCGCAAAACACGATTCCGTACCTTGCGGTGCCGAAGCGATCCGGCTTGCGGACCGGCACGGCGGCGTGGAGCCGGTGCCCGACCGGGCCAATGAACGAATCTCCGTATCCGACCTGGAACGGTCGCCGTTTTATCGTTACCGTTTTACATTGAAATGAACCATGAGCGACCGATTCGGCACGATTATTATTTTCGGAACATTATTGTTCATTGCCCTGTCCGGGCCGGCTCCGCCGGAGCCGGAAGCACCGCTCGCGCTGGAACTCGACCGAGACCGCATTCGGGCTCTCGGCGTGCTGCTGGCCGTGGCCGGTGAGGAAATGATCGCCGTGGCCGACAGCGAAAGCGTCGAGGAGCATTTGATCGATAAATCGGAACGAATATTCGACGATTTCGCCGAAAACGCGGATTTTATCGGGCCTGATTTTGTAACCAAGCCGCTGGCCCGCCGGGCAGTCCGGCCCGTCGTCAAGACGATTATTCGTTACGTCGACAAGAAAGAATCGGAATTATCAGAACAAGGGGGAGAACATGAATAACACGTTTGTCATCGCTTCGGCTTCGCTCGGAGCATCGCTCTGGTTGTACGCCGTACTGCGGGATCGTTGCAAGAACTCGACCGGCGGGACGTTTTGGACGGCCATCCGAAACATGTTTTCGTTTCGAGAAAAGGAAAGCACGCAGCCGACCGGCGGCACGATCACCATCGACGGCCTGGAGCGGGAACTCGGCATCGAGCCGGACGCCTATTTGTGCGACCGGATTTCACGGATCAACGAGGCACTCGTCGCCCGGCGCGACAAATCGACACCCAAAAAGAAGGGAGGTGCGTCGTGAAAAACATCGGTTTGATCCTCATTGCCGCCGCGCTGGTCGTAGCGTTTCGGCCTGACCTGTTTCGTTCCTTTTTGCCGAACGAAAACGAGGTGAACCCAAGCGTCATTGTTCCGGCGGATGAGCTACGAAAAATTGTCGATCCAATTCGCAACACGAAATGGAATGCGGACGATGCGGAGCGGTTGACATCCTTTTACCTCGCCCTGGCCGACGTGATCGAGCGGGATGAGAACGGCATTATCAAGTCGAGTGCCGAAGTGCGGCTTATCAATGAACGGAGCGGACGTTTGTGTTTCGGAAAAACGGGCATCGCCGGTCGCTATCCGAAACTTGCGGAGGACATCGATGTCGTGATCGGCTTCGGGACCGGCGGTGCCCGGATCGACGGTAAATGGGAATCGGTCGAGATTACCGTAACGAATCGCAAAAATCTCGTCGACGCGATCCGGGCCGTCGCCTGGGCATGTGGGGAGTGACTAATGAATAGTGAATAGTGAATAGTGATCGCAAGCTGAGGCATTCTAACTCCTGACTCCTAACTCCTGACTTCTGACTCCTCACCACCATGAAACGACGTGATTTTTTGAAACTTTTTGCCGCGTTGCCGTTTGTCGGGACGCTGGGAAATGCCGGGAAAACAAGGGCACAGCGGCCTCCTGCGGAGTTCGCGCAGGGCTGGATTCCGAATCCGCGGGCCACCGAGGAATTTTGTCGCACCTTACCGCACATTTATTCCGAGCAGGTCGAGGCACTCGTCAAACACGACAACAACAAAGATGCCTTACTTTATCGTCCATTAAAGGCTTGCCTGAAAGAGGCCGGACTGGGAAATCGCTGGCTCAAAAAACGTGACGGTATCGATTGCGTGCGGTCCTACGACCAGGGCGACGTCGGTTCCTGTACGGGAAATG
>DOMV01000441.1 GCA_003509805.1 Planctomycetaceae bacterium | reverse complement strand
TCGACGTCGGCATCGGTCATGATCACGACTTTTCCATAACGGCGTTTCGTGAGATCGATCTCCTCGCCGATGCCGCTTCCGAGCGCGGCGATCATACTGCGGACCTCTTCGTTCGCGAGCACCTTGTCCTCGCGGGCCTTGTAGGCGTTAATAATTTTACCTCGGAGCGGCAGTACGGCTTGGAACTCGCGGATACGCCCGCCTTCGGCGCTGCCGCCCGCGGAGTCCCCTTCGACGAGGTAGAGCTCGCACTTATCGACTTCCTTACTCGTGCAGTCACGCAATTTTCCGGGCAATCCGCCGTGGGAGAGGGCCCCTTTGCGTTCCCGGACGAGGGCGCGGGCTTTGCGTGCGCTTTCGCGAGCCTCGGCGGCGATCATGCCTTTTTTGACGATGATTTGCGCGGTTTTCGGATTCTCCTCCAGGAATTTGGCGAGTACCTCCCCGACGACCGAGTTGACGATTCCCTCGACTTCGCTGTTCCCCAGCTTGGTTTTCGTTTGACCTTCGAATCGCGGATTCGGGACCCGGAGCGCGATCACGGCGGTAAGACCCTCGCGGAAGTCCTCGCCGCTGGGAATCAACTGCTTGAACAGGTTTTCGTTCTTGCCGTAATTGTTCAACGTCCGGGTCAGCGCCGTCCGGAAACCCGAGATATGCGTCCCCCCCTCGATCGTGTGGATATTGTTGACATACGAACGGACATTCTCGGTATACTCGGTCGTGTACTGCATCGCGACCTCGACGGTCACGCCGTCGATTTCATCGAGGATATGGACGATGTCCCTATGGGCGGGCTCCGTCGTCCGGTTCAGGTTTTCGACGAAATCGACCAGCCCGTTTTGATATTCGAACACGTCTTCCGCCCCGGTCCGGGCATCTTGGTAGACGATTTTGACGCCCCGGTTGAGGAAGGCCAAATCCTGTAAACGGCGGAATAAAACGTTGTAATCGAATTTCGTCTCGGGAAATATCTCCGGGTCCGGCTTGAACGTGGTCTTCGTCCCGCGATGGTCCGATTTGCCGATTTTCGATACCGGCCCCGTCGGGACTCCGCGCTCGTATTCCTGCTGGTAGACGATGCCGTCGCGCCGCACTTCGACTTCGCACCATTCGGAAAGAAAGTTCACGACGGTCACGCCGACCCCGTGCAGACCGCCGGAGGTCTGGTAGGCGCCTTTGCTGAACTTGCCGCCGAACTTGAGGACGGTCATCACGCCTTCGAGCGTCGATTTCTTGAGGTCCGGGTGTTCTTCGACCGGGATGCCGCGGCCGTTGTCCTCGACCGTCACGGAACCGTCGATGTTGATGGTGATCGAGACCGTCGAGGCGAACCCCGCCATCGCCTCGTCGATCGAATTGTCGACGACTTCGCTGACAAGGTGGTGGAGTCCGCGAACGCCCGTGTCGCCGATGTACATCGCGGGCCGTTTGCGGACGTGTTCCTGGTCGCTCAGGTGCTCCAGGTCCGAGGCGTTGTAATCCTCGTGGGCCGTCGGGGTCGTGTCGATCTTGAATGCGTTCGCGTCGTTTTCAGTCATTATCGGTTACTGGTTGGGTGGGGTTGCGTTGTTTCCGTTTTCAAAAAATGTGTGGCTTGCGCGCCGCAAGCACGGCTCGCGGGGAAACGGGGCCGCCTCAATACCCCGCGACCGCCGGTGCGGTTCGTCTCCCGTTGGCCATGGCTCGGAGTTTTTTCAGGATACCGGCAGGGCGTCGGTTTCGATTACGGCCTGCGAAACGGTGAATCCGGCACGCTGAACATCGCCGATCGCGGAACGGATCGCGGCTTCCAGCGATTCGGATTTTCGTGCGAAACGAACCGTCGCCCGTCCTTGCGAGGAACCGGGCAGCGCGTCGTCGCATCCCGCTTCGGTATAAATTCGTCCCCATGCGTGAGCACTACCGCTGCATTTTCGCAGCCGCCGGCCTTTCGACAAGGCGTAATCGACCGCCTCGCGAATGTCCTTATTCGGATGGTCGTTCACGGTGTTTTATGCTTTCTTTTTTTTCTTCCACGGCCAACGGGGCGGGACGAATCGCCACGAGGCGAGGACCGCGAGGCCGAACAGGCAATAACAAACGGTCAACACGCCCTGGGAGACGTCCACGAATATCAAATCGTGCAGCAAACGCCCGATGAAGGTTCCTTCGGAGACGTCCTGCCCTGCCGCGACGCGAAGCTCGTACTCCCAAACGGTCAGCGGACACACGACCCCGAGCAAGGCTTCGACGACGACGATCAGGATCATCGCCAAATGGACGACGCGAAACCAAAAATTCCGGACGAAATTCCAACCCGCCGCCCAGCCGGTCAAAATCAACAGCATTCCGCCGAGGATGACCGCGATATAACCGAAATGCAGGCAGACGATCACGTCGGCAAAGAATGCGTACCAATTCATCGGCGGTTCCCCGGTAAGTCGTTTTCGTATTCTTCAAGCGGGTTTCCTCATTTTATACCGCAAACGGCCTGAAATTGTTCCCGCGCACAACCGCCTGCCGCCCGAACGATCCGTTTAAGTAATTTCCTGTAATGGAGTTGAGATGAGTGATCGCGACACGCAGCCTTGACCAAACAACCAATTTCACCGCGTTTCCAGTATAACCGGCTCCGGTATAAAACCCTCGGGGAACAAAAACCACGGGAGCGTGAACACCGACCCCCACACGATATTCCACCCGACCGTGCTCCACGGCTGCCGGAAGGTGAACACCGGCACATCCGGTTCGGCGGGGGCATCCCTCATGTTTCCCCACGAGTCGATTTCCGAAACGATTCGATCATCCCGAGCCATAAGCGCTGCTCCGCTTCGTCGCGGCAGGGAAACAACAGCGTTTGACCGCCGCTTTCGATTTCAATCTGGTACTCGGCAAGCGTCTTCATGATACCGAATGTATACATCCTCGCCCAAAAACCAAACCGGACCGCGCAAAACCTCGCTTGCCCGGCGTTCAAAGTCCACTCACGATTCCACAATCCCGAGAACGATCTAATGATCGTCCGTTCCCCGCCCCGGAGCGTCCAACACGGCATTCCGTTCACCCTGGCAAGGAGCGCCCAGACCAAAAACACTACCGCCAAACCGACCGTCACCGCGATGAAAATCCACAGTCTCTCGTGTGGCTCCCACGAAACGTCCCGCGTGTGTCGAAAAACGGGCTGATCGACAATCGCGGCGGACAACAAAAACGTCAAGGGGACATCCCACACCAGGAAACGCCACCCCGTGCGCAATTTCGGCTGAAACGTGAAGGTGATCGTTTCTTCTTCGGTAAAACGGCGTGGCACGGACATGTTCCGACTCTCCTCGTTGGATGCCGTTCCATTATACCCGTTTTCAAGCCGGGAACAAGGCTTGAAAAACCGAATAAACAAGGCTTGTGGACGGCGGTTTTTTCCCTTATAATGATCCCGAGGTCGCCTTGGTTTTCAAGTTCGTGTTTCCAGGTTCGTTTCGCTCTCCGGGTTGAGAATCGGATTCCAAGGGAGACCGTCGCACCGCATGTATACTGGAAACGCGATGAAAGAGAACATTTGGTCAAGTCCACCTGCCGTACCCACTTGACTCTAACTTTTGTTTGTATACTGAAAACCATTGAAATTTCCCGAAGCCGACGATTCAAGAGCCTGCCCACCGGCAACAACACTGCTCGGAGAGTAAACAGGCGGTTAAGCGGGCTGTGTTTGCCAACAACTCAACCGGCTTCGGTGGATAATGATATAAGCGGATCGTTCGAGCGGCAGGCGGTTATGCGAGGGATTGCGTGCAGGAACGGTTTCAGGCCGTTTACGATATAAGGAACGAAGTATCGCCGGGGATTATTTTTGTGAGTACGACCGGATACAGTACAACCGGGTTTATCGAAAGTACGGTTACGCACCCCAACGACGGACAACTCCGTTCCGGTTGCAGTCTGGAGTTGATCGGGGCGTATCAGAGTATGCTCCAAGAGGAACGCCATCAATGGAACGAGGAATTGCTGTTCATCAGGCAACTCGGTTCCGGCGGGCAGGGAGTCGTTTTTTTGAGCGAACGTCGCGGAACGGACAATTTCGTTCTTCCGGTTGCCGTCAAGGTTTTTTCGCCGGAACGGTATGGAGACGACCGCAGATATGCCCGAGGAATGGAACAGCTTGCCTATATTGCCGCAAGGATTGCCCAGATTCAACACGACAACCTGTTGGATGTTCACAGTTGGCGGTCGCTCGACGATATTCGCGTGATGGAGATGGAATGGGTCGACGGGCTCGACCTGAACCGCTTGCTCAGCAATGATTTACTGGGCGACCTGAACAAAAAACTTTCAGTGGACCGGTCGCGGCATCTGGAAGACGTGGTCGTGACCCGGGGACCGATCCACGCCCGATTACAGCCCGGGATTGCGATTCCGATCATTCGCGACTGCCTCGCCGGTCTCGGGGCGCTCCACCGCGAGAACATCATTCACGGCGATGTCAAACCGGCGAATATCATGATCAAACGGACCGGAAACGTCAAGATCGTCGATGTCGGGAGTGCTTTCGAGATCGAGAATCCGCCTGCGAACCGGCTGTTCACTCCCGCGTACGCTTCGCCTGAAGCACTTAAAGGGGAAGAACTTACACCTCGATCCGATTTGGCGAGTCTCGGATACGTCCTGATTGAAATGCTTTCCGGGCGGCGCCTTTTCGATTCCAAGGACGCGATCGATAAACGTCTCCAGGGACGTTTGTATATCGCCCAGCAGCTTTCCTCGATTCTGCCGCCGACCGTCGCGTCGAGCGATTTGTTGATGAAGTTCATCCGCGGCCTGATCGCCCCCGATCCGAACTACCGCTTTGAAAACGCCGAACAGGCCGACTTGTTCAAAAACGGGGCCGCCGATTTCCTGCGGGAACTCGTCAAGGGCGATCTCGCCTGCGAACCGGAATCGGAGCTTCGAAACTGGCTCGACGATTTGCAGGAATACCGGCTGAATTGAAAAATCAGGATTGTGCCCGTCGTCGTGTTTCATGATTGTGTTCGAATGCCCCATCTGCGGAAAATCGTTTCGATTCAGTTCCCGATTCGCGGGACGGAGGATGAGGTGTATCGGTTGCGGGGCTCCTTTTTCCGTCCCGACCCTTCCCGCTTCGACCGGACGGGGAAAAAACACGCCGGGTTTTTCCGCGCCGGATTCCGGACGTCCCGATACGCGGCGCCCCGATGCGCACTCTCCATCACATTCTTTTCCGGATTTGACGGCGGTGTCGTCGATGGAACCGAATGATACCGGGCCAATCACAGGGCCAATCACCGGGCCAATCACGGGGCCAATCGACACATCGGACCAGGACATCATTTCCCTGCTTGCCCATGTTTACAATGAAGCCGCCGAAAACGACAAACAGGAACAGGTTCCGGTATCCCCGTCGCACGTGACGATTTCCGCGAGCGTGAAACCGGTCCGCCGGTGGATTTGGACTTTTCCGGTTTTGTCGTGTTTGGTTGCCTTGGGAGCCGGAACGGCCTTGTTTCTCTTCGAGGACGAAAAACCCGACCGGAATCTGCTCGAAGCCATGCGACTGGCAGAGGAGTCCGAACGTGTCCGTAGTCAATCCCATGAAAAAGAACGGGAGTATTTCGTTCACGTCGTCAACGCCCGGCAGTCGTGGACCCGCGCCGATAACCGCCTTGATTCCCTGATTGCTTCCGAAGCCGATGTCCGGCGAAAACAGGCGACTTCCCGGCTCGCATTCGCCCGGACGCGGGCGGATGTCCATCGCGATTCGTTTCATGCGAACGTCCAAACCGCGGTTGCCCGGATGAATGACGCGGACAACGCCTCCCTGCGACAATACGAGTTGCGTGAAAAATCGGATGTCCTCATGGAGGAGGCGGATGAGCGGTATGCCGCGGCGGTCGCGGAACGGGGCGACGGCGGGGATGAATGGCAACACCCGGACCGCCGTCCGCTTCGAAAACCGGCGCTTTTCAGGGACGTTGTCCGTGATCCGTACCGGGATCAAACGGAGGGGCTTTTCAGCGATTTTCTTTTTCCGGGGAGTTCGGAAAACCGGTTTTTCGCGACCCTGGACGGTACCCGGCGCGACGTCGGCGAGACGTCGTTGCGGGTTGCTCATTTCGGTTCCGGCGAAAGCGGTTC
Source organism: Planctomycetaceae bacterium (assembly GCA_003509805.1). Classification (GTDB taxonomy): domain Bacteria; phylum Planctomycetota; class Planctomycetia; order Pirellulales; family Thermoguttaceae; genus UBA8133. The sequence continues at coordinate 1,578 of DOMV01000441.1, read as the reverse complement.
CGCCGTAAACGTCCCCTGTGAAAACGACGGGGAGGCAATCGTCCTGCGATATCCCGCCTCCGGCCGGGCGAACTGGCAGGTAGCCGGGAATGACGGGTTCCGGTTCCGGATTCGATTTCCCGAAGTCGATGAATTGCTCAAGCCGGTGATCGTCGATGAAAACACCTGTAAATTTCGGGCAATGACGATCCGGTTCGGCAATGCGGCCTGTAGCGTCGAGTACGCGCTGAATTCTCCGCGATATCTTGAAGCGATTTTTTACGCGGGCCGCGGAGCGTTTACGCCGGTCGAGATTCCCATGAGCGGCAATTCCCTCTGGGAACGTTCGTTTCCCGTCGGGCCGAACGCCGACGACGTCCAACGGGAGAAATCCGAAGCGGAAATGCCGGAACGGATCGATTGGCTGGAAATCCGGATCATACCGCAATCGCCGCTGACGACGTTCTGGATCGATGAATTGTGTTTCTCCCATCGAGCCCGATACGGCCCTGTCGATCTCGCGGGGATGGAATTGAGGCAGGCGGCGGCCAGGGAATGGAATCGGGCCCGGATCAAGGAACGGGAAAACGAGCGGATCGAACGGCGGAAAAACGCGGTAACGAATGTGGTAAAGAATGTGGTAAAGAATGTGGTAAAAAGCGGGACGGCCGTTGAAAACACTCCGGACAAAGGGATGCTGCACGACCAAAGCGACCGGCACGATCAAAGCGTCCGACTCGAACCGATGATCGACGAATCGCCCGAGGATCGTGAACGCCGCATCATCGACTGGGTCCGCGGGGTCGGGGGAAAAACCGAAATGGGAATCGACGGACGCCTGATCGGCATTTCTCTGCCCGGCTGTAAAACGCTGACCGATGCGGCAATCGACATGATCGGCGAAATGCGCCGCCTCCGTTCTCTCGACCTTTCCGCGACGGGACTGACCGACGAGACGATGATCCTGCTTTCGACGCTTGACGGCCTTGAATCGCTCGACCTTTCCCGAAATCCGGTTTCGTTCGATTCCCTGCCGCACCTGGCCGCCTCGTCCGAAACGCTCCGCGATGTGCGACTCGACGGTTTTCGTTGGGGGCGATACGGCCTCGAACCCCTGGGCCGTTTTACGCGGTTGCAACGGCTTTCCCTCGACGGCGCGGCGATCGAGAGCGTCGATCTCGGTTTCTTGATAACCCTGGGGGAACTCGAATCCCTTTCTCTTGCCAATACGAATGTCTCCAATGCCGCGGTCCCGTTCCTGCCTGCGCTCAAATCGCTCCGATGGTTGAACCTGAAAGGAAGCCGGATCAACGCACTGGGAATCGCATTGCTGAAAAAAGAAATGCCGGCGCTGACGATTGCACCTTGACGACCGTACGTTGACGATCGAAAATACCGATGCCGCTTTTCCCGCTTTCCCGCGAGGACCGGCTGTTTTGCTTCCACAATCGTGTTATACTGAAGGCGGTTGAGATTTCCGGTTGAACCACCTGTTTATGCTGTAAACGGCATGATAATCCTCCCGCGAACAGTCCCGCGCATAACCGCCTGCCGCTCGAACGATCCGTGTAAATACCTACATTAACACAAGTTGAGGAC
>DOMV01000185.1:3108-6590 GCA_003509805.1 Planctomycetaceae bacterium | reverse complement strand
AAGGAAGCCGCAGCCCGCGACGGAGGCGTTTGCGATGGAGGCTCAAATTTTACGCGGAGAGCAGTAGATTCAAACCACTTGCGTCTGACCAGAAAAGGTGAGGATGGAATGAGTGCCATCAAGGCTTGTCACACACTGATCCATCCTGCCAATACGTTGTCGCTTGCGCTCGACGCTCCTGCAAACCTTTTCCAACGCTCCCATTTGATCTGCCGGATGTCCAACTCCATGTTCTCATGATGTCCATGAAACTTCCACGCGCTCCTCCGATGGCACTCGACCGGATCGACCCGCATCGTCACGTCCGTGACGTTCGTGCTCCATCGTCCCCGGCAGGCGAGCGAGTAGCGGCGTACTCCTGTGTTTCCAAGATCGTCGCGTACTTCTCGATGCTCATCCGCTTCGGTCATCGCGGATACTTCCAGTCACGAGCCGGTTGTCCTTTGATTTCACACGGATAGGGAAATTCATATTTGGCAGGATGCGTCGGAATCCGAAACTCGTCAGATCGATACAACAGTCAACTTTGACGTTTTGTTCGGATTTTTGTTCATACTCAAGATTTCATTAACAAACAAGAATGCCATGAAGAAAACAGTATTCTGTATTTTGACCGTCTTTGCGATGCTGATTTCGGTATCGCACCTCTGCTTGGCCCAAGATTATGTCCAAAATTACTTTTCGGGCGTAACGTGGTGCGCAAATCACTCCAATGGCTCGCCATACTCTATTGGCACGGTAACTCTTGGAGGCTCGCTTTCCGCAAACGGGGTGAAGTGGCAATGCGCCAAACCCTCCGGTGGTACTTGGACGAGCGGTACGGTTGCCGGAATTCATAATCTCACAGCGAGTGGCCTGTCGATGGGGGCGCTATTTCGCCTGCAAACCCAAGGAAACCATGCCGGATTTCCCGTAAAGGGGCCGTGGGCCGTGACTCCGCTTTGGGCGAGAAACGGCACGCACCCCAATTGCACTCAGTTAGGGGTTCAATACTTCACGCCCAATTCCTTTGGGATCAATGCCTATGATGGTGCGAATTATATTATGTCCACCACGTCGGCATTGTGGATTCCTGCGTATTCCACGATTACCGTCAAGCAAAGCAACGGTCAGGCGTTACCGAACACCTCCGTGTATTTGGTGGATTCAACGATGAGTTACCGATTCAACACGGAATTGTTGACGACCGGCTCGGATGGAAAGGTCCAATACTGTATTCCGAACAAATTACGCGCGACGGATATGGCGTACATGTGCGTCGCTTCGCAATATGATACGGCGAATTCGGTCGATGTGATCGGTCATGCCGGCGTGTACTACGGCGGGTTCTTCCACAAATCCGCACTCTTTTCCAACGCCTCCAACGGCCTTTCCTTGTCGATTACCATGCCGCAATCTTCGGTTGCCACGGTGAAAAAATACAATGCGCCGAAAGCCAACCAAGCTGTTTATATTGCCGATGAAAATCTGACGCAAATCATCAGCGATGGCGCGCTGTCTACAAACAGCAACGGAACCGTCGCATTTTCAATTCCCACGGGAACGAGATTTCGCTATTACGTCCAGGACACCAATGGCAGCGTTTTTTACTCTGATGCCTTGACGGCTCCAAGCAGTGCTGAAATCAAGATGATCGCTCACAACGAGCCCAGTCTTACCGCTCCGAACGATCAAACTTCTTACGACGTCTCCGCCGCTGTCAACTTTTCTTGGGGTGCCGTCCAGAATGCGACCGATTATTTATGGCTATATCGTCACAGTTCCGCGTCGAATTGGGCGGGTTGGTATACGGGTGGCGACCGTTTCCTTAACGGGGTTTCGTTCGGAACGACCGGCACTTGGTATTGGTTTGTTCAAGCCTTGGATGTCAATGGAAACGTCATTGCTCAAAGTGCCACGCGAACTTTAACGACGACAAACGCCCCGGTATCGCAACGATCAATGCAACCGCAGTCGACGGACGATTCAAACCTTATGCGTGAACAAGCCGACAACATGCTTGCCATCCCGAAGAAAACGGGATTGAGAAGTGTGGCAGGACTTGATTCGATCGAATTAGACGTACCATCCATGGAATTATCGGGTAAGATCAGGGCTTTTGAAGAAAAAGCGGCTGTAACGGTGCGGCACATTGCCGAACTTGATCCACAAAATGCTCTTGATTCGGATGCAGTCGTTATCGATATGCCCGAAATAAAGATTCCTTTGTATAACGAACTGTACCAGGTGAAGTCATTGAACAAGGAGGAATTGGAAAACGCTTTACAAGATGATGATTCGATGGTCGACGAATTCGAGGAATGGGACGAATCCGACTTCTATTTGGATTGGCTCTATGGTTACGGCTTCGATGATTCTTCACACGAGGGCAATTGCCCTTGCGAAGAAGACCACGAACCGGCCTTTGAAGACGAAGACCTGTTACTCGAAGAAGAACTGCTGCTTGAAGAATATTTTTGACCGTTCGCGAGTGGTCAAAAAAGCGGCAGACATGTTAATCGGCTCGCTGCATACCCATCGAACGATTTCCTGCTGTGGCCGAACAGGCAGGAACTTAGCGGCGAACCCTAGGGTTATGCGACAGGCCCCCAATGTTTTTGCCGCTTTCGTCTTTCGTGCAACGGTTTACTGGTTCCTTATTTGATGGAACCGGCGATAATGGTTTTGAAGTCTTTGAGTCCTTCCGCTTCCGGTCCCAGTTGGTATTGGAGCAGCCTCATGGAATCAAAGGAGAAAAGTTTCGTGACTCCGCCTTCGCCCGTGGTCAAGCCGTTCAACCATTGGGGGCGGGTGAAAAAGTTCATCAATTGCATGCCGAATTGACTCGTGATCGTGGGATCGCCGCCCTTGATGCGGGAAACGTCCGAGCGAACGTAATTGCCTTCGGAATCCAGTTCAACGAAGTAATCCGCCGAGTTGTTTTGGGCAACCAGCAACTTGGCGGTAATCGCTTTTGCCTGTTGTTGCATACCCCTCTCATCGGTTGCACCATTTTCGACAAGGATACCGTTCGAGTACGAAAAACCGTATTCGAAATTCGCCGATTCGGGATCGCTCTCGACCTGACTTACATACGCTTCGATTTTGTGGTAAAGCGCTCTTTCGTTTTCAAAGAGATTTTCGATGAATTCATCGCCCTTACCTTCGCAACTAATCGTGTAGTTTTTCGCACCGACTTCGTCGGAATGCGCCGTATTGAGCGAAAAATCACTCAACGGAACCCCCATTTCGCGTTCCAGTATTTCATTCGTCAAGATGGCGAGCGTGTTTGTAAACGACGAACTCTGTTTGACTCCGACGTTCATGATGTCTCGCTGAGCGTGCGACAACAGCATATCCTTTCCGATGGAGGAATCTTGATTCAGCACTTTTTGAATTTCGTCGGCCCTCGCCCTGCCGATAACGCCGTCGGCGACTTTGACCTCTCCGTGATTATTGACGGACAGTTTCAGCACCTCGTCCTTGCCGAGTGTGATATTACC
>DOMV01000185.1:1375-3060 GCA_003509805.1 Planctomycetaceae bacterium | reverse complement strand
GGTGAATCGACGACATTCAATCCCAAAGCCCAAGCGATCGGAGAAGTATGGCCCGAAGCGGCATTGATTTGGTCCTGCGAATAGAGACCAAGTGAAAACGAAGGTCCCGCGTTGGTGTCGACTCCGACATCCGATGCCAACGCCTGCGTGAGCCGTTGGACACTGGTTCGCATGTCGGACATTTGTCTTCCCCGTGCCGAGATGGTGACGACATCCACATTGGCATTGGTATCGCCGTTCTCTTGTCCGGCTGAGGTACTTTGATTTGCCTGTGCCGTACCACCCGTTTTCGGCACCGGAGCGTAATGGGAAACGGAAGAATTGATTGTCGTCATCATCTTATCCAAGGAAGAAATTGCGAAATAATCATGATCGAATTTGCGATAAATACACTTTCTCCTAAGCAGAACACCTCTGAGGATAGTCTAGCTTACGATTGGCCCCGCATTCCAGAAAAAAATCATGGCTTTGGAGATTTTTTCGGAAAAAATTTACGCCATGTCGACGAGCACTGCAAATAGTGCGACCGAGAGTACGACATAACCCTACCAGGTGTTATCGGTTGACATAGACAAAACCGATCTGGATTTCATTATTTTTTGTAAATTTTATCAAGCCTCAGAGCCTCCGAGATTGATTTTTTCGGTTGTAGCGACTCTGCCGACTAGGGGTGCGGGAATACATCACCTTGAGTTGGTCATAGCGGGTATATCGTATGCGTCTTGTTTTTCCCGGAGCACCGCCCTGTAGCCCTACGAGATTCAGGGCTTGAGTCTATTTATCTTCAGCAAAAAAATCNNCTATGTTGTAAATCCCACTTTTAAATTCAAACCGCTTGCGTCTGACCGGAAAGATGAGGGAGGCATGAACGCCGGTTTGCAACACACTGATCCACCATGCCCATACGTTGTCGCCTGTGCTTGACGCTCCTGCAAACCTTTTCCAACGCTCCCGTTTGATCTTCTGGATGCCCAACTCCACGTTCCTATTCGAAATTTTCTCTGATCGATCAATAAAAGAAAACAATTCCCTTGATTGACAAACCGATCGGCAATCTTTAGCATTATATTCTGAATCCAGTACGGTCGTCTTCGCCCGGGTGCGATTTCGGCCTTTTCGTTTCAAGATCGGTTCGCGTCGGCGGGCCGTCGTCATCATGTTCTAGGAGCCGGTTCGATGAATAACGAGATGAAACGCCGTGCCTTTTTGACCGCGACCGTCGGCGCGTTGATCGCCGCCCCCGTTGCCGTACGATTATTGTCCGGTCGCCGCAACGGGATTCCGGGCGAGGATTACGCCCAAGAGGTCAAAACGTACCGCGACCTGGTCGACGTGCCGATCCGCCCCGTCGACGGCCCGGCATCGTTCACGCTTCCGCTCCGGCCCGAGGCGGGCAGCGCGTGGAACTATGTCCTGTTCGTTCCTTCGGTCATGCCGAACGAGGTTTCCCGGGCGGTTCCCGGCGAGCCGGACATATTCAGTATCCGCCAAGGCCGGATCGGGGTCGCCAAAACGCAGAGCGACCAGACGGTCATTCTCGGGGCTGACGAACTCTTTAGAATCTGTTCGCCTCGCGGAACCGACGAACGGGAACCGGCCGAATTCGCGCTGATGCTCCGGGACGGCAAACTGTTTCCGGCCAAGCGGAAAGGCACGGAAGCCGATCCGAACCGTGACACGCAGTT
>DOMV01000185.1:0-1323 GCA_003509805.1 Planctomycetaceae bacterium | reverse complement strand
AACTACGAAGTGGCCGGGTTCGCGGAAATCGACGGTCGCCAAACGGTTCAAGTCCGGTTCGACGCGAAGGTGCCTCATGCCACCATGCTCGGCTCGATGAAGGAAGTCCGCTTCGGCAAAGGTGAAACCGTCACCCATTCCCATTCGGGAAACGCCTGGTTCGATCTGGAAAACGGGCTTTTGGTCCGGCAGGAACTCGAACAGACCTCGACCCGCGCCAAGATTCAAGGAACGGACAAGGACCTGACGACGAACGCGACATTCATCCTCCAACTCTTCACCGTCTAGGTTGTGATTGATCTGAAATCGCCGCCCGAACGTATCGGCTTTCCCGACGAATGCCATGTGTGGTCCGCTCACCGTCCAATACCGTACGAAATCGGGTCGTTGCTATCTCTACGACCTCGGTACGGGCGAGATTATCGAAACGGATGAAACGATCGACGCGATCGCAGGCGATTACCGGCTCTTGGACCACGATGAAATCCTGCTCAAGTACGAAGCACTCGGCCGGGACGCGGTGGAGACGGCACTTCGGGAACTGGACGCTTTGCGTGCGGAAGGCTGCCTGGCCGACCATCCCCCGGAGGAGCTCGTGCCCGTCGAACACGATCCGTTCGACGGGAACCCCTACGCACTGGAAGAGTTCTGGAACGGCACGGCGTCGCTGCTCATTCTCGGGATCACCGAACGCTGTAATTTATGTTGCGAATACTGCTGTTACAGCGGCAAGGTCGAAGGGTTCCGCGCGCACGGCAACCGGACGATGCCCTATGAAACCGCGACGAAAGCGATCGCCGGCTTTCTCGGGAACCGGCCCGGCTCCGTCGTCGACATCCTCCCGATCACCTTTTACGGCGGCGAACCGCTTTTGGAATTCGACTTGCTCAAGCGGCTTGTCGCGTTTGCAAACGAGCGGGCCGCGGTTCTCGGCAAGAAGGTCGCTTTTTCCGTAACGACCAACGGGACGCTCCTCAAGGATGAGGTGACCGATTTCCTGGTCGAACACGATTTTCATATTACGATCAGTTTCGACGGGGCGAGGAATTCCCATAACCGATACCGAAAATTTCGGGACGGGTCGGGTTCGTTCGACCTGGTCCGGTCGAACTTGCGGCGTTTTGCAAAGCGGCATCCCGACCATAAGAGCCGGGGCATCAACATGGTGCTCGCTCCGCCCTTGGAACTCGACGCCATGGCGGCGTTGATGCAGGAGATCATCGACGATTATCCGCTGTCGCGCGCCTCCTGGGTCAACATCGGGCCGGAACACCGATTTCCCGAACAGGCTCCGTCGACCCGGTACGGCTGTTACACGCCTTC
>DOMV01000120.1 GCA_003509805.1 Planctomycetaceae bacterium | reverse complement strand
CCTGCCGACGACGCACAACCGGTCGAAGAACAGCCCGCCGAAAACGCGCAACCGGTTGAAGAACCGCCTGCCGAAGATGTACAACCGGTCGAAGAGCAACCCGCCGAAAACGCGCAACCGGTTGAAGAACCGCCTGCCGAAGATGTACAACCGGTCGAAGAACAGCCTGCCGAGGGAGTGGATATTTCTTCCTTGAGTCGGCGCGCCGTTTATCATACGGTCGTCTTCCAGGAACCGCAGCAGGAACCTTCGGAAGACAGTTCTTCGACAGAAGAAGCGGCGGTTGACCAAACACCGGCCGGACAAGCTCCGGTTGAAACCGACGGTGCAACCGACGGCGATGCGGATTCGGGGGCGGCGCCCGCTTCTCCGCCGTCGTCCGATGAAACGTCGGGCAATACGCCGATCGATTTGTCGATCTTGTACCGACCGCTCGACGAAGTCGAAGGCGAGATTCGCAGTTACCTCGTTCAGGAAAGACTCGACAAGTCGCTCAAGGAAGTCGAGACGAAAATGCGCGAATACTACGACGCTTTCAACAAGGCGTTCGGGACTTCGAGTACCGTTCCGCCGCCTCCGGACATGGAAGCGATCGCGAAAGAATACGGTTTCGAACTGGTTTCCACCACCGCGCCGATCACGCTGTATGAGGCGCGGGACCTTTCGATGGGCCGCGATGCGGGAGGAGCGTTTGACGAAATCTTCGCACTCGGCGCCCAGCAGTACGAGCCGAAACGGGTGTACGGCCAGGAGGCGCAATACCTGATCTGGTGTACGGAAGAACAGAAAGAACGCCTGCCCGCGTTTGAAGATGTTCGTGAAACCGTTCTGGATCGCTGGAAAGAGGTCCAGGCCCGAAAGCTCGCCGTCGCCCACGCGGAAGCTCTGGCGACGAAGGCCAGGGGGAACAAGGAGCCGTTTGCGACGGCGCTGGCGGGGGAAAGCGATCTGAAGTTCGCCGAAACGGAACCGTTTACGTGGAAAACCTACGGCTCGCCTTACCTGGCGATGATGGCGATGTATGAAGGCCGGTCTCCGTGGCTGGGCGAAGTGCGTGAGAAAGGGGTCGCCGAGGAAAAAGCGTCCTACGAAAACAAGGTGATCTTCGCGCCCGGCGACAATTTCATGAAAACCGCGTATGAACTTGAAATCGGTGAGGTCGGCGTTTCGTTCAACCAACCGGAAACGGTCGTCTATATCATTCGTCCGATCAGCAGCACACCGTCCGGGGAAGTGCTCCGCGATTTGTTCCGTACCACGGCATTCGACCGGTATGCGGGTGCAGGCGTCCAGGACATGTTTATCGACGCAAGGCAAGTGTGGTTGAAACGGATTGAAGACGAGGCCGGTTTCGAATGGGTCCAACGGATCGGGGAACGGGAGAGCGAATAACCCGGGAACGTTGGCACATGTGGTCAAGTCCGCCGGCCNNTGTGGTCAAGTCCGCCTGCCGTATTCACTCGCCCCTGACTTCCGCCTGGAGAATGACGTCAACGGATCGTTCGAGCGGCAGGCTCTTGTGCGCGGGAGGCTTGTCATGCCGTTTGCGGTATGGCGTTCGCTTCCGGTGCATAGTATATCTCTTAACTATTTTTCAACAAGGAAAACAACATGTCCAGCGACAATAACACCCCGGGCAACGAGAACGCGCATGCCGAATCGCAGCAGCGTCAACAAGTCGTCGTCGACGATTCCAAATCGGTTTCGGCCTATGCCAATTTCTGCCGCGTCACCGGGACGCCTGAGGAATTGATTATCGATTTCGGCCTCAATCCCCAGCCGGCCGGTCCCTCGATCGGCCCCATCCAGGTCAACCAGCGGGTCGTCATGAGCTTTTACACCGCGAAACGGGTCCTCCTCGCTCTCTCCGCCACGCTCCAACGGCACGAGGACACGTTCGGATCGCTTGAAATCGACGTCCAAAAACGCGTCAAAAAAACGTCCTGATCCAAGACGCTCCCGGGCCGTGGCTGAAAAATGTCTCATGGCGAACCGTTTGTAGGATACAATGGCTTGGCAAGGTATTTTAGGGCACGATGCGATCGCGGAACGATTTCGCCTGGCGGCGTCCCGGAACCGCTTGGCGGGAAGTTTCCTGTTTATCGGGGAAAACGGAACCGGCAAACGCGTGTTCGCGGTCGCATTGGCCAAAACGCTGATGTGCAAGCAACCCGATGCGGCGCGGTTTCTGCCTTGCGGGATTTGTGCCTCCTGCCACATGTTCCCGGCCGATCCGGTCGCCGGTTGTCTGCCTGTCGCGCATCCCGATTTTTTTTACGTCGCCAAGCCGGAGGAAAAAGCGACGCTGCCGCTCGAACTGCTCGTCGGGGATAAGGAACACCGTGGCAAAAGCGGGCTCTGTTTCGAAATTTCCCGGACGTCGTACCTGGGCGGAAAAAAGGTCGCCGTGATCGACGACGCCGATTTTTTCAATGCGGAAACGGCCAACGCCCTGCTGAAAACGCTTGAAGAACCCCCGGCGGATTCCCTGTTGATCCTGCTCGGCTCCTCCGCGACGAAACAGCTTCCGACGATCCGGAGCCGTTGCCAGACCGTCCGTTTTCATCCGTTGTCGGACAGAAATCTGGCGACGATCCTCCATGCCCGGGGACTCGTCGATTCGCTCGAACAGGGGCTCCGGCTCGCCAAACGCGCCGGCGGTTCGCTCGACGGCGCCAAGGACTTGATGGACGAAAGACTGGAACCGTCGCGGGAAGAATTGATTCGGCTTCTTTCGGTCGACAAGGGCGACGCGGCGGGAATCGCCGCCCGGGTCAACGGATTTCTCGACGCGCTGGCCAAGGACCCCCCGCTCCGACGCCGGCGACTCCGGTTTCTTTTTCTCGCGGCAATCGATTATTACCGGGCCGAACTGCGAAAAGCCGAAACAAAGGCGAACGGCGAGCGTTCGGACGAATCGTTTTTCACGACACGAATCGAATGCACACTCGACGCGATCGAGCAAATCGACCGGAACGCGAATTTGCCGTTCATCATCGACGCCTGGGCGGGCCGGTGAAGCGCCTACCGGGTTTCGGCCGTCCGGAAAGACATTCCCGTACCGTGCCCATGCGATTCCCGGCTCGAAAAATCGCGTAAATGAGCGGCTTCCTTACAAGCGCAGCCCGGACTTGACGGCGCCCAACCGGATATGCTCCCAGGGCAGTTCCACATCCTCGGGATAAGGCGTGTGAACGATCGATTCAACCGGGATTCGCCAATCCTCACAGGCTCGGGCCCACCGCTCGGCCTGAAAGTATTCGGACCAGGCATCGAGCCGCGCGCCTTCACGATACACCTGTTCGATCACGTCGCCCAAGCGCCGGTCGCCCCGGGCCAGCAGACCTTCGAGCAAACTGGTACGTGTCGCGTGGTACTTGACGGCGACCGCCCTGAATTCGGCCTTGAATGCGGCCTTGCATTCGGCCCTGTAGTCGGCCTTGAGTTTGCCGCCGTGCTTCAAGTGGAAATGGGCATCCTGGAAATACGCGCCCGTCCGCATTCCCAGTCGTTCGAACGGCGTATGCGGTTTCGGGATGAAATTCGAAACGTTGGTCGTGATCGTCGGCAGCCGGCCGCGAACCTCCTTGCCGAGCCGGGCGATTTCGCAGGAAAGTCGCAGGATTCCCTCGACATCCTCCTCCGTCTCTTCGGGGAGCCCGACCATGAAATACATTTTGACGCGGTGGAAGCCGTTTTCGAAAGCCGACCGACAACCGGCGAGCAGGTTTTCATTGGTCACCTGTTTGCCGATGCGCCGCCGCATCGGATCGAGTGCCGCCTCCGGGGCCAAGGTCAGTCCGCCGGTCCGTTCCGTCGAAAGCGTTTCCATGACCCGGCTGAGCTGGTGGTTCACCCGCAGGCTCGGGACGGAAATCGACGCGCCGAGCGGTTCCAGTTCGGTACGCAACGACTCGATCAGCGATTCGAATTCCGGGTAATCGCTCGTCGAAAGCGAGAGGAGGGAAACGTCGCGGATTCCCGTCGCCTCGCAGGCGTCCCGACTTTGACGCACGATCGAATCGATGCTCCGCAACCGGATCGGCCGCTTCAGGACGTTTGACTGGCAGAATTTGCAGGTTCCGGGACAGCCCCGCATGATTTCGACGGCGATGCGGTCCTGGACGGTTTCGATCAGCGGAACGATCCGGAGCGCATCAGGGGCGTAGGCGTCCAGATCGGCGACCACAGCCGGGGAGATGAACTCCGGCAACCCGTCTTCCACGGGCCGGGGGCGCCGTGCGCGCCCTTCCGGGTCGTAGGCGACTTCGTAAAACGCCGGGGCGTAGACATGCGGCATCCGCCGGGCCAGTTCGAGAACGGCGCCGCGCCGCGCAGCCGTGTCGTTGCCTTTTTCGGCACGGACGGTTTCACGAATCCCGATCCAAAGATCGACAAGCCGGGGCAGCGTTTCTTCACCGTCGCCGATGACGAAGAGATCGATAAACCGGCTCATCGGTTCCGGGTTCGATGCGCAGGGCCCTCCGGCGATCACGAGCGGGTGCGCAAGCGTTCGCCGATCCGTGTGCAACGGGACATTGCCGAGATCGAGCATCGTGAGGACGCCGGTGTAGGACATCTCGTACTGCAAAGTGAAGCCGAGCACGTCGAATTCGCAAAGCGGCGTAAACGTTTCCAGCGAAAAAAGCGGCAAATNNTCGTATTGCAGGGAAAAGCCCAGGACGTCGAACCGGTGGAGCGGCGTGAACGTTTCCAGCGAATAGAGGGGCAAACCCGCCCGACGGAGCGCCTGTTCCATGTCGGGCCGGGGAACGAAAACCCGCTCGCAGGCCCAGTCCTCGCGCCGGTTGATCAGCGAATAGAGAAGCTGGAATCCGTAATGGCTCATCCCGATCGTGTACAGGTCCGGAAACGCCAGACAGAACCGGTGTCGCACATGTTCCTTGACAATGCTGCCGAGTTCCCCGCCCATGTATTGTGCCGGGAGCATGACATCGGGGAGCAACATCTTTTCCACCGCTTCACGAAGATCGACGCTCATATTTCCAAAAGGGGTGGCTCCGATCACTGCGATTTGCTTCGTTCCCGGCCGATATTTCGGCATAAAAAGGGATATGACGATTGAAACGGCAAGCGTCGCGTGTTTTTTCAAAAAGGCGGTCCCTTCGAACGACACCGCGGGAAACGGTAATCTATCTTTGCGCGAAAGGGATTTCAAAACAACGACAAACGATTCTACTGAACTTCAGACAAAAAACGAAACGAGGGCGCACCGGGCTTTTGGCGATCATTCCGCACAAAGCCCGAGAAAGCCCGGGCCTTCATGCGGCGAAACGGCTTGTTGACGTTCGATTTTCAGCCTGACGACCCATAATATATCAGGAACCTTTCCCGCGAGGAAGGGTACACGGAGCATTCCCATGAAAACAGTCCATTCCATGCGTCGTTTTTCGTTCCTATCCGGCCCGATCCTGTCGGGTCTTCTTCCCACGGCCGTTGTCGTGCCTGCCGTCGTGACCATTGTCATGGCCGCAAGCGGAACGGTTCTCGCGGGATCGGACGTGAAATTCGTTTCGCCGACATTGCCGACCCATGACAGGGCAACCCGTGCCAAGGAAACCCGTGCCAGGGAAACCCCGTCAAAACCGGCCGACAAACTTGCCCTTCAATTTCGGCCGGAATACCGACCGGCTCCCGTGAACCCCAGGGCCGCCTCCCGGGTCGCGACGACGACGGAGACGGCGGGTACGGGGTTGAGTTTGCGCGACGAACCGGTTGAATCGAATGTGCCGGTCCAAACGTACGGCGCCGCAACGGACGGCGCTGCAACGATAAACGGGAAGACGGAAGACGACCGTACCTGTCCGTTGTGCAAAACGGGGTTCACGCTTCCTTGTGGAAAATGCCCTTCCTGCAAGGCGGGCTTTCCCTGCGAATACGCCCCTTGCCGCCATTGCGTCCAGCCACGCGATTTGAACACGTGCTCGTTTTGCGACCTGACCGCCGGCGACGAACCGTGTGGCACTTGTGATTCGTGCATGGCACGCCGCAGTGCCCCCTGTGAACACGCCGACGACGGGCACGGTCCCAAAGGGGAATTCAATCCGTATCACCAGAACCCGATGTTTTCGACCCCGTCGCGTCTTTGGACCGGGTTCTTCAACAACGGGGCGCACCGTTTCCCGATCTATTACAATCCGGCCCCGTATTACCGGCCGACCTGGAATCCGGCCATGTGGGGCGGTTACATGCGGCCGTTCACCTTCCGCTGGACCTGCGAATACTGCCACTACGAAGAATGCCAATGCCTGACCGGTCCGCGGCGCGGCCAGACCGTGTACGGCTACAACTGCAAATTCTGCGGCCGCAATCCCTGCGCCTGCGGTTGGGACATTTGCAACGTGAACAAGAACATGGACCCGGCCGGGACGAGCCAGGCGCTCAAAAAAGCGGCCGAGGACGCCAATACGAATACGACGATGGGAAAGGCGTTGGATGAGCGGGGAATCGGCGGCACGGTATCTGGAGGAAACGGCTCCGGAGGAAGCGGCGCGCCGACCTTGAAAGCGCTTCCGACAACCGCTCCGACGACCAGCGCCGCCGCCGGCGCCCTCGACAACGACGAGGAGGAAGAGTTGCCGAACGACTGGAACGAGGAGTGATGTTCGAGCGATGTTCTCAGGGCCGACACCCGGGACCAACACGCGCGGCCGACACTCGGGGCCGCTTCGCGCTCGGATTTTCGACGTCGAGGCTTACTCTTTCGCCAGGACCATCTGTCGCATGGCGTTGAGGAAAAGAATGATCCGTTGCGGATCGACGTCGCGGAATGCGCCTGCCTTGTGATTCAGGATCGCGACCTTGAGTTGCTCGAAGGCGTCGTACAAATCCTCGGGCAATTCCTGCATCGCTTTCATCCCGAGAAGGATTTCGCCCGTCGAGGGGACGGGACCGTCGGCATCGAACGGAGGATTGGCCGAAGGATCGGTCGGGACGTTTTCGGTTCCCTTGATGTTGCCCTTCGATTTGTCGGCCTGATCGATCCGGGAACCGTCGCCGGCATTTCCACCCGGCCCCGGGACGGCGTCGGCATCGTTGCGGGGATTGACGTCTTCATCCAGTTCCGCGGTCAGAATGTCATTTTCATGCGGCTTCAATTCCGCCGGCGCGCCGAGCGATTCCCAGCGGCGATTCCGCATCTGCATGACGGACCAACCGTTCTGGACGGCTCCTTCGAGCCACATTTCGGCGTCGTCCCAGGAAAGAGCGGACTGAAAATGCGACCAGTACAGGGATGCGTATTGCGTGTAAACCTCGCCGAACCGTTCGTAAACCCGGCGGAGACGACCGATGTGCCGGCTCGACACCAAGGCGTTGTTCGAGGCGTCGCGAAGCCGCTGTGTCCACGATTCGTCGGAGTACGCCGCTTCCGGAGTGTCCGCGTCGATCAGCCGTTGACGCCATTCGCAGATGATGCGCCCTTTTTCCCAATTCGTTTGGGAGATCAGCCGGTTCCACTTGCCGATCGCCGTCGTCGAAACATCGTCGACGATCGGGGAATGAACAAGGTCAATCGGCGCGTCAACGCGTGCGTCAAGCGGCGCCCCCTCAATGATTGGTGATATGTAAGTGTTGTCTATCATACTTGTTATGTCGCTTTCCGAGAAGCGTCGTAAATGTAATTCGATTCCCTCCGGGCTGCTCCCGAGTATCCTGCGTAGGAAACATACGCCCGAAAATATACCGGAAACGCGATGAAAACGGACATTCGGTCAAGTCTGCCTGCCTCACTTGCACGATCATCACTAACTTGTGTCCACGCAATCACTTAAACGAATCGTTCGGGCGGCAGGCGGCGGCAGGCAATTGTGCGCGGGAACAGTTTCAGGCCGTTTGCAGTATATCTCGTCGTTCGAAGTATAATAGACCAGACGACGGAAAATTTGTCAATCGGTCGGGATTGGTCCGACCGCGGATCCGGAGAACAGGCGGTTGCGGTCAATCGGGCAGACGGCTCTGGGAAGAATGGGCAAAGGGCGCCTCTGAAAAGGGACGCCACGAGCCGGGCGCCGTGTTCCCGGAGTATTTTTTGGCCCCGTTTTTTAATGCGAACAAGGCGTTATACTGGAAACGCGATGAAAACGGCCATTTGGCCAAATCTGCCTGCCGCACTCACGCACCCTCAACTTTTTTGTATGCAAGTATTTACACGGATCGTTCGAGCGGCAGGCGATTGTTCGCGGGAGGATCATCATGCCGTTTACGGTACATACTGTATGGAGCACCATGATGGAGCACCAGGCCGTCTATGCCGAAAGCGGTTGAAATGTCCCGAAGTCGACAATGCGGGCGCCTGCCCACCGGAAACGGCATATACTGAAATGTTCGTTTTCATCGCGTTTCCGGTATGGCCTGAAGGGTCAACAGGCGGATTAAACGGAAAAAGTACCGCCATTCCGAACACCGCCATTCCAAACACAGCACTCATTTTACGGCAACGCCTGATGACAATGCTTGATGACAACGCCTCATGACAACGCTTTATGTCCTCCGAACACCTCCGGCTCCCGGTTGGTGGAATATGGCGCTTGACGCCTGGTTGCTCCACCGCGCCGCCGAAGAAGGTCTGGCCGTCCTGCGATGGTATTCCTGGTCGGAACCGACACTTTCGCTCGGCTATTTTCAACGCTTTGCCGACCGGACCGTCGACACCCGGACTGCCGCAATCGGTTCGCTTCCCGTGGTCCGTCGCGTCAGCGGCGGCGGCGCCCTCGTCCATGACCGGGAATTGACGTACAGCATCGCGATTCCCGCGTCTGACCCGTTGGCCGGCGATCGAATGCGCTTGTATTCGCTGTTCCACCGTACCTTGATCGATACGCTGGTCTCATGGGGCGTGGCGGCGGAATTATACGGGAATGTCCGCCGGAACACCGACGAAGACCGGAAGACCAACGTGGAAAAGAGCGTTGCCATTCCGCCCGGAAACCGCCGGGAACCGTTTTTGTGTTTCGAACGACGCACCGACGGCGACGTCGTTTTGTACCGAAGCCGGTTAAGCTTTTCGGCCGGCCGCTCGTTTACCCTTCGGGAAAACAAGCTCCCGAATCATCGGCTTCNNGGGAAATTTCAAGTGATTTCGGTCTACCCGCCCGGAGCCCGGGGACGCCGGAAAGGACGTTTCCCAAGATCGCCGGAAGTGCGCAATATCGGCAGAACGGCGGTCTCCTACAGCATGGCAGCGTTTTATTGTCCCGTTCGCCGACGGTCCCGCACCTGGAGGGCATTAAGGAAATTACCGGCGTGGACATTCCGATCGATCGACTGTCCCACCTCTGGGAAGAGCGGGTGGCGACCGCATTCGCCGCGACGATTCTTCCGTACCCGTGGAATACCCGGGACGACATGGGAGTCGAACGAATCGCCACCCAACGGCACCGTCAAAACGCCTGGATTTCAAAGCGATAATCAAGCGACACTCCGTCGTGCCCTCAAGGAGCCCTTTTTTCACGAATCTTTCGCCGATTTCTCCTTTTTTTCGCTTTTTTTTCAAGATAATTTGACGATAAACCGGATACCTGCTAGGATATACTTGGTCTCCGGATGTAAAAGGGGCGGGGGCGCACCGGACCTTTGGCAGTGATGTCGCACAAAGGCCCGGGCGGCCCGGGCCTTCAGGCAGCGAGGCGCGGTTTTCTCACGATGCCGCCTCACGTTCGGTAGTCGGCCTGAAGACCGCTGATTGGTCTTGCGCGAAAAAAGGGCGCCTTGGCTGCGGAACCGACCTTCGCGGCTTTCGGCAAGTCCGTTTTTCGGGCGGTGGACGGTGTGTTGAAAATCATTCAGGTTTCCCGAAGCCGATTCCCGGGAACATCGGGAACTTGTTTGCCCATTTCGTGAACAGGAAGGTGCTATAATGGATGTCCAGTTGGTTGTTGCAAGCGGGAGCAAGGCAGGGCAGGCGATCCCGATCACCGGTTCGAAGTTCATCATCGGTCGGGCGGACGATTGCCACTTGAAACCGCGAAGCGAGTTGATCAGCCGATATCATTGCGCGATCATTTCGGAAGAGGGATACGTCGCGGTTCGCGATCTCGGCAGTAAAAACGGCGTTTTTCTCAACGGGGAACGCGTCACGATGGAGCAGGAGCTCAAAAACGGCGACAAGCTGAGCTTGGGACCGTTGGAATTCCTGATCAATTTAAGCGTGTCCGCGAAAGCGCCCAAAAAACCGAAAGTCGAATCGGTCCAGGATGCCGTCGCCAGAACCGTGGAAATTCAATCCGGCGCCTCGCAGGAAAAAGAGGACGAAAACGATATCGGCGACTGGTTGAGCGGCAGCGACGAAATCGACCAGGACCAGGAAACCAAGACGATCGAGGTTTCGCGGGGAACCTTGGAATCGTTCAATCTCAAGGAAATGCCGCCGCCGGAGAAATCTCCCGAAAAACCCGGCCAACAGCCGAGCAGTCGCGACGCCGCCGCCAACCTGCTGAAAAACTTTTTCAAGGGCGGCAAATGAGCCGAAAACCGAACCGGGAATGGTATATATGGGAACGCGATGAAAACGGACATTCGGTCCAGTCTGCCTGCCGCACTCACGTATCTCAACGCCATTACAGGAAATTACTTAAACGGATCGTTCGGGCGGCGGGCGATTGTGCGCGGGAACACTTTCAGGCCGTTTGCGGTATACCCGGACGATCGGTTTGACGTGAGGCGACGGGTCTATGGCGACAATCTATCGTTTTGCCGAAAGCAGGACGCCGCAAACGGCGAGGGCCACGCCCGTCCAGATGATCGCGTTGGTGGGTTCCCCGAAGAAAAACATGCCGAAAAGAGCGAGAAAAAGGAATTGGCTCACCGCCACGAGCGAAACTTGCACGGCGCTGGTCATGCGAAGCCCCTGGACTTGAAAAAAGAAGCCGACCATGTTGCAGAAGCCGGAAATCCCGACCAACCACCACGATCGGGCCGTCTTTTCCATGTCAAGCCATTGCCCGTCGACCGTCGCGATGTGAAGGAAGCCGTCCCAGCCGGTTTTCCGGTACAGGCATAGTCCGAACCAGAACACCCCGACGCCGAAAATCGTCCCCATGATCAGCGTGACGGGAAACGGCGAATAGAACCGGGAACCGTCCGGCGTGTCGTCGCGCCCCCTTAGATCGTGACCGATCCAGTGCCGGAAACGCATGCTTTGCCGGGCGGTATACAAATCGTCGCGCCAATGCACGTGGCCGACGAAACGGACGATCACCATGTGAATCGAGTACGATACGCCGGCTGCGAGCGAACCGAGTCCCGCCAAAAGACAGGGAAAGGCGGAGGACGACGTGCCGGTCCCTGTTGCGCCGGTTTCCGCCACGACGTGTTCGGCGGCCAATTCCTTGCCGAACAGGAGCAGGACGGTCGCGAGCACCAGGACGCCCATCGCGATTTTCTTGTGGATCGAAAGCGGATCCCGCAGCACGAGCGAACCGAGCGCCGCGGTTCCCCCCATCGAAGCGGCTTGAATGAGCGGCGCGGAAATCAGGATGCCGACGGTCAGGTACGCGTACATCTGGAGCCGGGCTCCGACCAATTCGCACAACGTTCCCCCCAGGATCAGCCAGAGAAACAACCGCTTGGAAAGCAGCCGGTAGCGGCCTTGCAAACAACGTAGCAGCAACCAGGGAACCAGGACGCACAGGCCGGCAAACTCTTTCCAAAACAGCGACCAGTCGTTGTCGACCCGCAGGACGGTCAATTCCCTCAGGATGGTGTTCGACGTGCAATAAAACATCGTCGAAACGACGCATATACCCAAACCGACCCAGTGGGACCCCGATCCGTTCCGTTCCTCCCGTCGTTTTTCCGTCGAACTCATTCTTTGCGAACACCCTTGAACATTGCCCGAGGCCGAACGTCACTCATTATTGCCGGGATTGGCGCATTGTCCAGTGGAGCCGGTCCTTTTTTGGTTTACGCGCGCCGGGAGCGCAACAGCGGGAAGCGACCGTGCTTTACGCCGTTCTCCGGTCATTGCGCCGCGCTGCGTTCCCGGCTGTCGGACTGTAAACCGTTGACATTTCCCGGAGCCGATTCCCGGGGCGCCCGCTTTTCGAAGGTAAGTCGGCGGGTAGAGCGGAAAACTCAATCGGTTTCGGTATGGAGTGTGCGATTCCGACAAATGAAGCCGTCGGCCCAGGCTTTCAAAAGCAGGCACAGTTTGTTCCTTTTTGAGACGGTCGGCCGCCGTTCCAGGACGGCGTAATCGATCTTGCGGATTTCATGCAGGGTGGCCAGCCCGCCCCGGACGAACAGGCGAATGTCGAACCGGAGCGGCTTGGGCACGCTTTCGGCAAGGGGAAGACCGGCCAGGAGCCGTTTTTCCGCATCGTCGACCAGGGCTTTCATCATTTCACGAAAAGCCCGGCCGTCCACCGGGGCGTCGATGGAGACGCCGAAACGTTCCCGGTATTCCTCCGGGATGTACGAGCGCCCGATTTCCCGGTCGCGCCGCACGTCCTGCCAGTGGTTCGCCAGTTGCAGGCCGGTGCAAATCGAATCACTCCAAATCCGCTCCTGTTCGTTCGGACCCCCGGTTTGCCAAACGGATGCCGCCAGGTGAAGGATGATCCGGCCGACGGGATCGGCCGAGTAGCGGCAATAATCGAGCAGGTCCTCCATCGTCGCGTACCGGAATTGCCTCTGGTCCCGGCGAAAGGCGACCAACAA
Source organism: Planctomycetaceae bacterium (assembly GCA_003509805.1). GTDB lineage: Bacteria > Planctomycetota > Planctomycetia > Pirellulales > Thermoguttaceae > UBA8133. The sequence goes on along the minus strand of DOMV01000120.1, from coordinate 5,205 downwards.
GTCCGCAAACGGTTTTTTCGGCAAAGCGTGGTGTTCGAACACGTCGCGCATCGCGACGAACACCGGATGAGTCGGCCGACCTCCGTTTTTCACACATCCTTGCCGCACGGAACCTTGCGACGCCAGCGCGTAACATCGATCAAGCTCGCCCTCCCACCAATCGAGTAGCGCGACCGCCCCGGGCCCGCCGCCTGTTTCGTCGCCGAGGTCGTCGGCCCAACGACAATAGGAATAGATCGCGTAAAACGGTCGCCGCAACAGACGGGGCAACAAAAAACTGCCGACCGTGAAATTCTCATAATGCGACCGGGTCAACCGTTCACAATAGGCAAACGCTTCGGAAAGCGTCGGCGTTCGATACTCGGCCTCCGGACCGTAAACGGCAAAATCGGGAAACATCCTGAAAAATCGCGGGATTGCGGCGAAAAAACGTTGATTGTCTCTGTAAGTTGGTCTCTGTAAAGTGATTGGTTCTGTAAACCGTCTCGGCAAGTCGTTTCTGCAAAATGATACAGATTACGAAACATTATAACACACTTGTTTGTTTTTTGAGAGAATAGCCGTCGATTTTCAAAAATGTTTCAAGAAGACGGGAAAAATGAAATGCTGCTAACGGTTTTGCTGGAAAAGAGTTTTGCGTTTTATGCGAAAAATTCCCGCATTTTCATCTTGTTTGGCTCCCTGTTTGCTGGACAATATTCAGTGGATAGTGCATAATTGGCGTACAATGCCCTGTCGATGGCGCCCCGTCGATAGCGGTTGATCCGAAAAGTACACACGTTGAATGGGAGTTGACACAGATGCCCTCAGTCAAGCATTGCCGTTTTGCTTTTGTCTCGGCCTGCCTCGCTTTTCTCACGACGGCCGCCGTCCGGGCCGATATGGACCGACCGAGCACCTATCAACTGTTCGGCATTTCCTCGGGCTTCAATGATGTTTTTTTCGGCGACTATTACGGTCGTAACGGCGATATCGAGGGGCATGCGGCCGTCAAGGGGAATCTGGATGCCCGGGATTACGGTTTCGGCGGCGGTGAACAGGCCAAACACGCCGATGACCGTAACGTCCTTGTCGTCGGCGGCAACGCCATCGTGAAAGGTGTCGGTGTCTTCGATGGAAACGCGTATGTCGCCGGAAACGTCGTCAACGCTTCCTCGGACAAATGGAACACGATGGGAGCCGAGGGAACCGGGCCCGCGATTTACAACAGGGAAAATCCCGATTATGTCGGGACGCGGGGAACCATTTACGCCGACGGTTTCCCGACGGGCACCCCGGACCGGAACGCCCAGCGGCAGGAATACCTGTCGCAATCCGGTCATTCGAGCATTCCGTTCGATTTCACGCTCGCCGAAGCGCAATTGAGGCAAACCTCTTCGGACCTGTGGGACTACGCCGATACGGTTACCGGGACCTTCGCAAACGGAAATTATGAAATCGACCTGACCGGGAAAACCGGCCTACAGGTAATCACGATCGACGCATCGGTCTTCATGGCCTTGGGAACCAACAAGAACATCTACATCGACGCCGGCGCCGATACGACCCTTCTCGTCAACGTCACCAACGACGCCGGTCTCGATTATCTCTGGTTCCGCAATGAACTGGTCATCAACGGGAACCCGGATGAAATGCATTCGGATTTCGACGGGAGCAACATCCTTTTCAATACGGCGATGGACGATGTTCGGATTGAAAACGTCGCGTTCAACGCCAGCCTGGTCGCCTTGGACGCCGAGGTGTTCATTGCCCACGGAAATATCGAAGGCCAGGTGTTTGCCGGTTCGGGCCGGACGATCGACGGCGGTGAATTCCACGCCTATTACACCTTCGACGACAAGCATTTCGGAGCGGCAACCCCGGAACCGGCCTCAATCATGATCCTGGGGATCGGGCTCGCCGGCCTCGGGATTGTCCGACGCCGTAAAATCGCGCGGTTCGTTTAGCCGGCGCGTCGAAGATGCCCGTGTCGTCACGTGCCCGAACCGTACCGGAAACGTGATGAAAACGAACATGTGGGCAAGTCTGCCTGCCGCGATCACTCGTCCCTGACTTCTATTTGCATCATGGCGTAAACGGATCGTTCGAGCGGCGGGCGGTTGTGCGCGGGAAGATCATCAGGCCGGTTACGGTACAGAATAATCGAACATCATGCGAATTTTTTACTTTGCCGCTTGTTTCTTGGCGGTGCTGACGATTACCGGCCAGGCGGCGGAGTATTTCTGTCTCGTCGACTTTCCGAAAGAAGAGCCCGCCCCCGGTCGCGGGAATATCGTTTTCGCTTCCACCAATCCCGTCGAACGGGCCGAGCTGGACGTCCCGGGCGAAGCTTATGTCATGACCGTTCAGAATTGGCAATGGAGCGCGCCGGGTCAACGGGAGATCCCCGGTGCCGAACAGCGCCAAAACTTTTTCCCGCAACTGAGCGGTTCGAACCGGTTTCTCGTGGCCCGGGTCCCGGAAACGACGGCTGTGCAAATGACGGCAGCGCAAACAACGACGGCGCAAACGACAACACTGCAAGCGACATGCGGCAAGGAAACGATCAAGGTCGAGGTTTCCGAACTCGGCGACACGGAAAAAAACCGCACGGCGTACCATTATTTTCTTTGGGCGCGCTGCGAGTATTTGCGGCAATGTATTCAATCCGGGATTCCCGGCGGTCCGGTGTTCGCGTGGCAACTTCGCGGTGCGGAAGACGCGTTGTTTGAACGGATCGCGGAAACCGGGATCGACGAGGTCAACCGGTCCGGCCGCAATGCCGTCGTCCTGGATCGTTCCGGCGGCGACCTCTATAACCTGTTCACAGCCTCCCGGACCATTCAACGGAATCTCGGCCTCCAGGGCGGTGTTCGTGAAATGAATGGGGACAACCACCGGACCGTCGACGTCGATTCCATCCGAGGAATTACGGTTGCCGAGGTCGATTGGAAAACACTGCTCGCGGGAAAACCGGAACCGAAACTCGATCCGCTTGCCCGGTGTGTCCCGAGCGACCAGCATTTTCTCGTCTTTCCCTCGCTCGCAGAGGCGGTGCGGACGGCGCAAATGGTTGAAAAATCCGGTCTCGCCCTTTTTTCCAAGCCGCTCCCGGATTTCGGCGGCAGCGACACGAATCTCGTGAGCACCGTTTCGACGGCCTTTTCCCGGTATTGGACGCAATTCGGTCTCACCCCGGCGGATTTTATGGAGCCGGAAATCGCCGCGACCGTGCGAACGCTGGCCGTGACCGGCTCCGACCTGTATTTCAACGAGGGAACCGACATCGCCGTTCTTTTCGAAACAACGGATGCGGATGCGCTGTTTGCCCGTCTCAATGAAAAAATCGAGGCGAACACGGCCGACAAGGACGTTATTCAAATCGAAGAGCATGGGTTTCTCGTCGCCGCGGACCCGGACGGATTGAACACGACCGGACCGGATCTGGCGATGACCGCGCGGACAACGACGGATCGGACCATTTCGTCCTATCTCCTCCGGCTGAACGATACGACGGTCTTGTTGACGAATTCACCGTACCAACTCGCGCGGTTGAAGGACCTTGAACCGGTCGATTCGCTTGCCGGGATCGAGGAATTCCGGTTTTTCCGGGACCGCTACGCTCTCGGCGATCCGGGAGAAACCGCCTTCGCCTTCCTGAGCGACGCCGCGATCCGGCGCTGGTGTTCTCCGCGCTGGCGCATCGGCCAGGCGCGGCGCTTGGTCATGCAAGACGCGATCGGCCAACTTCAAGCGGAACACCTGGACGAAATCGTCGCGGATAATTTCGGGGAAAATCGCAAGGAACCGAAAGAAATCGCCAAAAAAGCCGAGGAGGAAACCCATCCGGCCCGGCAACTCCTGGACGAGTCGCCCTGTTGGCTGAGCGGCGACGGCGTGCGGAGCGAAACATACGGGCGCTATGTTTTCCTGACCCCGGTCGCGGAACTCGATCTTGCCAAGGTCAGCGAGGCGGAACAACGCGGTTACGAACGTTGGCGCGACGAATTCGAAGGACTTTGGCGGCAAAGTTTCGACCCGGTCGGGATCCGGCTTTCATTCCGGGAAAACGTTTCCGAAATCGATTTCACGGTCATTCCGCTTAACGTCCTGGCCGCCCGGGATTACGAGTGGTTCAGCGAAATCGTCGGGGAATCCCGGTTCGATCCCGGGACCGCGCGTTTCGACGCCCCGCTCCAGTTCATCGTCTCGCTCGATATGTCCCGGTTGCCCGAGCGATATGAGAACCTGATTACCACGCTGTTGACCGGCGCCTCGACCGGTTGGATCGGCAACTACGCCTCCCTCTATTTCGACCGCGATCCCTATTGGGACAAAGTGGTGGAAGTGCTGAACAACCCCGAAAAACAACACCTGATGATGGTGGGAATGCCCTTGGAAGACGGAAGTGAGTTCCCCTTCGCGCTGGAAATCGGCGTGAAAGACCCGCTCCTGCTGACCGGCTTCCTCGCGGCCGCCCGGGCCTATATCGAGCAGACCTCGCCCGGGACGCTGGAATGGGGAATGCGAAAGCACCGCGAGCATCCCTACGTGTGCATCACGGGTAGCGAAAAGGAGATCGGCGCCCCGGTGAGACTCTATTACACGACTACCGGCGGAAAATGGACGTTCACGTCCAATGAAAACGTGATTCGACGGGCCATCGACCGGGGATTGGAGGAGCCGTTGGATAAGCAATGGGATAAGCGGGACGGCAAAACGGATGCCCGACCGGAAAAGGGCGATCCCGGCTGGCTCGGCTCGAATCTCGGTTTTCGATTCGACGGGGGGACCATCGACAAGGCGGAGGCGTTGTTGGCGGCGATCACCCCGCGGCAATCCCCGGACCGGCTACGGAAATCGCTGGAACCGATTTGCGCGTATTATCGAACGACGTGCCCGAACCAGGATCCCGGCGAGATTCAGCAACGGCTTTGGGGGGAGCGGTTCCTGACGCAGGAAGAATTCGACGTTTCCCCGTTCGCCGACATCCGGGACGCGGATTTCGGCATCACGTTCGAACTGGGCGGGCTGCGGGCCAAATCCCGGATCCGTTTCGATACGTCCCGGTAGAGGCCGGTAGAGGTGAGGTTCTTCCCGGTTTTTCACGAGCCGGGGCGTGTATACCGAAGCCGGTTGAGTCGTTGGTAAACACAGCCCGTTTGGTCCGCCCGTTTACCCTCCGGGCTGCGTTGTTTCCGGTGGGCAGGCTCCTTGAAAGTCGGC
>DOMV01000097.1 GCA_003509805.1 Planctomycetaceae bacterium | reverse complement strand
ACGTAAATCCAGCCCTCACGGACAGTAAAGGCATCCGGCTCGCCGCCCGTGGCCTGCGAAATTTCGCTCGGCAGATGCGACGGGGCGAAGAGGAGATACGATTTTTCGTCGCCGACCACCGGATGGAGCGGCAGGGCGAACGAGGCGGGCCCGCCGACGGGGCGGATCGGCACGTCGATTTTCGCAAGATATTTTTGCAATTCCTTGCCGAAATTGCGATGCGGCAACCCCGTTTTTTTGCCGCAGAAATAGCGGACTCCGATCGGTAACGCGATCAGGGTCCCGACGATAGTACCCAAAAAGGCCCGGCGTTTCATGTCATTGTTCATCGAACCGGCTCCTGAACACGAATTTTGGATAAGAGGGGAAAAACTGAACTCGGGAAAATTGTAGCACATCGTTTAAGCCGTTTCCAGTCCGATAAAGAGGAAACGGTAAAAAAAGAAACCGGCACGCTTTCCGTTAGAATACGATCGTTTTACCAACCGCGGAGCAATAGGATGTCGTACCCCTTCAATCCCGCCACGGACATTTACGCCGACAGCGACTACGCCCAACAAGTCGTCAACCAGTACCAGGGCAATCAGTATTACGTTCCCGGTTTCAACAGCGACGACTCGTCAATCGGCTTCGGCCGACATTACGGCCGGGGATTTTATCAGTTCGAGGACAGCCGGTCCAGCCCGACGGCACTGGCTACCACCGCCGCGTCGATCTTCCGGGGCAAACGAGCCGTTCCGTTCAACGAACGGAATCTCGGCCAAAATCTCGACGTTTACGAAAACAGCCGGGCCTATTCGCAGGGGCGGATGCACCAGCTTCAAATGGCGGCGATGGAGCGGGCGAACAACATGGCCCGGAACGTTGCGCTCCAGAGAAACCAATTTTACGGAGCCGAACAGCAGACCCGGCTGGAACGGATGTTCTCCAGCGCCGCCATGTCCGTCATGCTTTCCGGTGCCCAGGCCGTCATGCCCGCCGATACTTTTGAGGCGATGTTCGGACGTGCGGGTTCCGCCATGGGCATGTACGACGCGGCGTACAGCCAATCGACCTATCGGCTCGGCGGCGACGGTTCCCGCTGGACGCCGGATCGCAGGCTCCGCTACGCGAGCCAGGCCATGTCGATGCTCTACCAGGACCCGATCCAGCGGAGCAAGCGGCTGTTCCATTCCGTGCAGGGCGGCGAGCTTTGGACGAATTTGGAGGCGATGGGACTTTTGGGCGGCAACGATGAAAATTATTTCGAACGGGAGCCCCGGGAAACCGTCCGGTCGGCGATCGGCTATTTCCGAGACAACAATGTTTCGCCTCACGCTTCGCAACGGACACGCGATCTGCACGAGAAAGTCCAAAAGCGCCAGGCGATCAACGACCGACGGCGCGAATTGTCCGACCTCCGGGACATCATCAACAGTCCGCTCGACGACGATCAGAAACTGGAAGCGATCCGCGAATACCGTCAAAAATCGTCGGAACTGTCGCGGCTGGAAAAGGACACCGGAACCACGCCGCATACGCGAACGGATTCGATGCCCGCCGATATGTCGAAGGCGACCGCGGCCATGCAAAATCTCCAGAGCCATTACAACCGCCGCCTATCCTACGGCCGCGACCGGGAAGGGTTCGACCGGGAAACGGAACGATTGGCTTTGATCGCACAAAAGGAAATTGTCGACGCCAACCTCGGCGCGGCGAGCGGCCACAGCATCGACCTGAACAATCTCGACGACGACCGGACGCGGCAACGGATCGTCAATTCGCTCGAACGGGCACAGGAAACGCGCGAACAATATGTCCGGGCCGAACAACAGGCCAAGGCCGGCGTCACGGACCGCGATATCGATACCCAGGCAACCCGGTACATCCGCGAGGCACAAAACCGTTTTGCGGAAATCGTAAGCGCCCCGGACCGGGATGCCGGAATGGCCAATTCCCGCCGACTCGACGAACTGCTCGTCAAAGCCCAAAAAGTGTTTGAAATCCAAGCCCGGAAAGGAACCGAAGAGGAAGTCGCCGAGGCCCGAAAAAAAGCGATCGAAGCGGCGGGTGGCGGACTGACCGGCGAACTCGTTCTCCAAATGGCCAACCGCAAACTGCTCGGCGAATCACTTGATCTTCGCAGTGACGATTCGGAAACACGTAAAATCATTCGCCGCCGAATCCAGGATGATCGTAACACCGTCATGGAAGGAACCCGGCACCGAATCGACGAGGAACTGTTGCGCGGCGGTTTCAAGTCCCGGGACATCGATACCGTCGACCTGACCGAACTGCCGCTCAATGAGATCGTCTCGCTGTCCGATGCGATCATCGCGGCCCAGGACGATCCGCGTCTGGCCGAATGGCTCAAAAACTCGGCAACGATCAACAGCAAGAAAAGCCGCTGGGCCGAGTACGAAAAAGCGATCAAGGCCTTGCAGGAATCCATTACGGACAAAAACGCTTCGCCCGCCAAACTGCTCGAAACCTTGAACAATTTCGCGGGCGGCAATCTGCATCAGATGGATACGGTGCAACTGAAACGGACCGTCCAGCAGACCTACGCTTTGGCCCGGCAACTCGGACAGGGCGACGAATACGTCGAAGCGTCGATGGGGCAAAGTCAACAGATGCTCGCCGCGCTCGGCGTCAACCGGGCGTTCACGGGCTGGCACGGGATGCAGGGCCTGGCCCACAAAGCGGCGGTTCTGGAAAACCCGGAATATCTCGGCGTGTGGGGGGCGCAATCGTCGGCGGAAACAACGGCAACCGCCGATTCGCACCGAGCGGCTTGGCTCAAAAGCGATGTCGCCAACCAGTGGGGAGCCGCTCTCAACGTCCGGGATATGTACGGCGATTTCCGGGAAGGCTCCAGTGCCGACAATTACATGAGAGCCTTGGAGCGTGGCGATTCGACCTTCGAGCGGGTTTTTTATGATCGGGAAGGAAATCGGCGCACGGAAACATGGTCGGTCCAGATGTCCGAGGCCCAGTGGCGGCAGATCGTGCCTGAAAGTCTCGATACCGACGATCCCGACCGAATCAAAGCGGCCCGGTCACAGATGGGGGCCGTTCTGAACAACCGGAGCG
>DOMV01000175.1 GCA_003509805.1 Planctomycetaceae bacterium | reverse complement strand
TGCCGCTAAAGCGGCTGCGGGGAAAGCTGTTAGTAAAAAAAAGTAGTGCGTGCCTATGGGGCTGTCCTTTTCTGGGCGGAGTTCGGGAGCTTTTGAAAAACAATTGAGAAAATGAGTTCTACATTGAGTGAGACTGCGCAGGGTGGAATCATCGACAAAGTCGTCAAAATTAAGCGGTGCGCTGCTGTTGTTAAGGGCGGGCGGCGTTTTAGTTTTGCCGCGTTGGTTGTTGTCGGTGATGGTCAAGGGCGTGTTGCTTGGGGCTATGGTAAAGCGAACGAAGTTCCTCCGTCCGTCGAAAAAGCCGTCAAAGACGGATCACGGAAGCTCCAGCAGATTCAGCTTGAAGGGACAACGATTCCCCATGAGGTCGTTGGTTGTTTTGGTTCTGCGCGTGTTGTGCTTGTTCCGGCTAGCCCCGGTACCGGTGTTATTGCGGGTGCGGCTGTCCGGGCTGTCTGCGAAGCCTGTGGGATTCACGATATTCTTACCAAAAGTTTCGGGACATCCAATCCAACGAACGTGGTCAAAGCAACAATTGATGCCCTGACGAATCTGCGCACTAAAACAGAAGTTGAACGCCTGCGAGGAGTATCCCTGTCATGAATATCAATCAAGTCAATTCCGGCATTCAAAAGAATCGCGGTAAGAAACGAATCGGTCGCGGAACCGGCAGCGGTCACGGAAAAACTTCCGGTCGTGGACATAAGGGTCAAGGTTCGCGGGCCGGATTCTCGATGCACCCGCTGTTTGAAGGCGGCCAGATGCCGCTTGCCCGCCGTGTTCCGAAACGGGGCTTTAACAACAAAGCCTTTGCGGAAAAGGTTGTCGCGATCAACGTCGGCGATTTGGAACCGCTTTTCGAAAACGGCGCGGAAATAACGCCGTCTGTTCTTGTCGATCGCAAGATCGTGAAAAAAACCTTCGACCAGATTAAAATTCTCGGAAACGGCGAGCTGACGAAAAAATTGAACGTCGGTGCACACCTCTTTTCCGTGACGGCCAGACAAAAGATCGAGGCGGTCGGGGGAACGGCAAATCTGCTTCCGGCCAAAAAGGCGGTCGTCAAAAACAAGATGGGCTGGAAAGACAAGGAGCGGGATGCCCGGTCGAAGGCAGACGGCGCCAAATCCGGGACAGGCAAATCCGGGAAGTAGTTTTCGGAATGGCGATCCAGTTATGGGAACAGAGGGGTGTCCACCCCGCCCCCGATGTTTCTCGCCGATATGTTTTTTTGATTTGTGTGTTGTTTGATTCATCAAGGGGGGCGCCGCGGGTGTCCCCTTTTTTTGTTATGCTGCAAACGGCCTGAAACTACGGCNNAAACGGTTTCCGCGAACAATCGCTTGTCGCTCGAACGAGACATGTAACCCGATATTGACACGGATGTTGTGGTGAGTGAGTGCAACAAGCAGTCGTCGCCAGACAACCGATTTCACCGCGTTTCCAGTATACATTTGAGAGTCGTTTTTTGAGTCTGCTGCTCCATCAACCACGGACCGGAATGTAAACCATGTTCGAAAAAATCCGTATTATCTTTTCGATTCCCGAACTGCGGCAGAAGATTTTGTTGACGCTTTCGTTGTTGGCCGTTTATCGTATCGGCTGGGCGATTCCCTTGCCGATCGTCGACGTCTCGAAAATGACCCAGTTTTGGGCGTCGCAAGGGGAAGGGGTTGCCGCGCTCGTCAACCAGGTTTCGATTTTCAGTGGAACACAAATCGAACAGATTACGATTTTCGGCCTCGGGATCATGCCCTATATTTCCGCGTCGATTATCTTTCAGTTGTTGGCGACGGTCTACGAACCGCTGGAAAAACTGCAAAAAGAGGGGGAGAGCGGCCGCAAGAAAATCAATGAATACACCAGGTACGCGACCATCGTCATCTGCCTCATTCAAAGCTATTTTTACGTCCTTTATATCACGCAGTCGGGCGAGAACCTCAGCGAGGCAGTGCTCGATTCGAACAAACAACTGCCCGCCATCTGGGTGTTGACGGCGGTGATGACCATGACTGCCGGTACGGCCTTCCTGATGTGGTTGGGCGAGCAAATCGACGAATACGGAATCGGCAACGGGATCAGTTTGTTAATCATGGCCGGTATCCTCGCCAACCTGCCGGAGGCCGTCCGCATTCTGGGCGCGAAGATTTTCAAGGACGGCGGTGTCGCGTTGGGCGGTGACGGAGCCGGCCAAGTCGGCGTGGAACGATTGCTCGTGCTGGCCGCATTGTTCGTCGCGGTCGTGGTCGGCGTGATTTATGTGACAAAGGGTCAGCGCCGTATTCCGACACAAAGCGCCAAGCACGTGCGCGGTCGAAAGGTTTATGGAGGAAATCGTCAATACTTGCCCCTCAAGGTCAATCAGGCGGGGGTGATGCCGATCATCTTCGCAAGCAGCCTTTTGCTTTTCCCGATGGTCTTTTTCCAGTTTTTGTATGGTTTGGCGCCGTCGGAAGGAATGATTCGCGACTTTTTCCATGTTTGCATCGAAATTTTCAACCGCCAGACCTATACCTATATTCTCTTGTACGTCGGTTTGATTTTCTTCTTCTGTTATTTCTGGACGGCGGTCACTTTCAATCCGAAGGATATGGCGGATAATTTGAAGAATTACGGAACTTTTATTCCCGGATACCGGCCCGGGCGCCGTACGGCGGAATATCTCGAAAAGGTTATGATTCGTATTACATACGTCGGGGCGGCCTTCCTGGCGCTCATCGCCATCATCCCGTCGATTATTTCCTCGACCATTCTCGGAAATTTCGACGGTTCGTTGATCGTCGCCGGATTTTTCGGGGGAACCAGTTTGTTGATCGTCGTCAGTGTGATCATCGACCTTGTCGACAAAATCGACAGCCACTTGATCATGCGGAACTACAAGGGGCTGCTCGATAAGACCGGCTCTTCATCATAAATACGACCGACGGCGGGTGAGACCGGTTGCGGGAGCTTGCGGCGCCGCCGGCCGACGGGGTATTTCTGGTTTTTCGTTGTTTGTTTTAGACCGAAGCCGGTTCCGTTTTCCGTTCAACCGTCTGCTTATACTGTAAACGGCCTGAAACTACGGCATGTTTTT
>DOMV01000366.1:2696-3189 GCA_003509805.1 Planctomycetaceae bacterium | reverse complement strand
ATCCAGGCGGCGGCCAGGATGCCGTTGATCCTGCTGGCGATCTCCTCGATCGGCATGATGGGGACCGTCGCGGCGTCGATCCGGTCGCGGCGTTTCGAATTCGGCGTCCTGCGCAGTCTCGGGGTGACGCGCTGCGGTCTCGTCCGCCTGATCCTGGCCGAGGCGATGCTGATTTCTCTTGCGGTCATCGTCATCAGTCTCGGCGTCGGCACGATCGGCGCCTGGTGTTTCATCGGCTTGATGCGCCACGTCTCGGCTTTCGGCGGTTTCGTTTCCCCGTTGACGATCCCAATCTACTGGTTGTCCCTCGGATTTCTCGTCACGCTCGGCTTCTGCTTTCTCGCGGCAATCGGGCCGGCCGTCCTCGCCGGGCGGACGGAACCGACACGCCTGTTGCGGGAACAGTAGAACCGCCAACTCTTTTCGTAAGAGTAAGTCTTTAACCGAGTCAATACAAGCCGGCAAGGAGGGGGCGGAATTGACAATGGACAAT
>DOMV01000366.1:1635-2614 GCA_003509805.1 Planctomycetaceae bacterium | reverse complement strand
GCCGGTTAAAGACTTACTCTAAGGCCCATTCGCGCGGCCTAAAAATCGGGGTTGAATCGAACGGCGCATCTGCTAAGTTGATCGCTCGATGTTCGAACGACCGTGGTCCCTTTTTTCGCCCGGACCGGGATTTCCCTTACCCCGATGAACCCATGAGAACCATTTGCCCGCCTTCGTTTTTTTTACCGGCATTCCTTCTTGCCGCCTTTGCCCTGGGAGAAAACACGATACCGACTCCCGATCCGGTGAACACACCGGTGAACAAGCCGACGCTTGCCGGACCGGTCCGCTCGGAAATCGGGCACCTGATCGTGTTCGAGACGGATCGCTTCGCCGATTGGACCGTCGCGCCGCTCGATTCGGGAACGGGCAACTGGTCGGTCGACACCTCGGGAACACGGCTCTATTTCGCCTCGTCCCGGCAAGGCGTCTTTACCATACTCGCGGCCGTCGTCGTCGAAGGAAAACCGCACCTGCTCTCGACGCTCTTTTACAACGGAACCCCGTTGCCCGGTCCCGGCCCCGAACCGAAACCCGAACCTTCGCCGGACACGCTCCTCGGTTGGGTACGAACGGCGTCGTCGGCCGTTTCCTCGACACACCGGGAGGCGGAACGGACGGCGATCGCGGATTGTCTCGCCGTGATCGTCGCCGGGATCGATCGGCGCACCATCAAATCCCCGCAGGGGGCGCGAACGCTTTTTCGCCAGTGCTGGAACGCCAAAGGAGTCGCCGTTTCTCCGGAAAGCCTCGCGAACTGGTCCGGCTTCCTCGACGAACTCGGCGAACGAATCGAGGCGGAATTGGGGGCCAAGAAAAACGACATGGTCGCGATACGGAATCTTTACGCGGAAATCGCCGCAAGCCTGAAAAAGGAATAATCGTTGCCGATCCGTTTCATGAAAGCCCGGAACGAAGCGAATCGCAGTGACGGGAAAACATTTGTGTACTGAAAACAATTGGAATTTCCCGAAGCCGA
>DOMV01000366.1:0-1552 GCA_003509805.1 Planctomycetaceae bacterium | reverse complement strand
TTGCGCTCCCGGCTTTTATGCCGTCAACGGCATGACGATCCCAAATGTCCATTTTCACCGCGTTTCCAATATAACGCCAAGGAGAGTACGAGAATGACCTACCTGTTCCCATCGAAGAAAAACGGCCCGGATGCCGATTTCGGTTACGTTCCCGACGAGCACATGCCCGAGGCGGTCGAGATGTTCGATGCGCTTATGTCCGATTATCCGTACGACGATTTCGATATTCCCCCGGTTGTTTCTTTTTCCTCGTACCGACCCGTGTTGGAACGGCTCGCCGCGCAATACGACGCCCTCCGGGATGCCGGTCAACGTTTCTGGTGGTGGGAATTCGCGAAAATCCTGGGCATCGAACAGTTCGATTCGAACCAGGGAAATCTCGGTTCCTGCGCGGGCTTTTCCGAAGCGAACATGTCGATGTGCGACGTGCTCACCCAGATCGGGCTCGGCGCGGAACTGTCTTTCAAGGCGATCAACCCGTTTTACATGTGGACCATCTCGAAAGGCGGATCGACCCGGGGCGGGCAATCGATGTCGGCCGTCCTGACCTACGGGAACGAAGTGGGCAATTTTCCCGTTTCCGTCGTCGGCCGCTACCTGGCTTCGCTGCGCGGCGTGAAGGATCTGCCGGAACACCGGGAAGTCGCGCGCGAACACCAGATCGGCGCCTGCCGGTTGCCGGGCAGCGGCGAAGAACTGGCGGAGCACATCCTGCTCGCACTCCGCGCGCTCAAATCGGTGTGCATCGGCAACAACATCGCCGTCAACGGTTCCTCCGTCAACGCGGCCGGCATCAAAGTCGTTTCCCTCGGCGGGTCCTGGNNTCCTGGATGCATGCGACCGGCTTCTCGGGATACCGGAAAACCGAAGCCGGCGAATACGCCTTCTGGGTCAATTCGCACGGAAATCAACGATACAAATCGGGCCCGGAAAACGAACCGGGATGCGGCGGCTGGATGTCACGCCGCGACCTCGTCCGTTTCTGTTCGGGCCGCTATGTCGACGCCTTCGTCATCACGTACGCCGAATCGCGGAAATCGGCGCCGCGGACCGGATTGAGCCCGCTGATCGTCGGAAAATGATGTCAACCGTTTCCGGCGTCCCCGTTCGATTCCTTCAGTCGCGAACGGATGATTTTCAATCGCTCGGCAAGTTCCCGCTCGAAACCGCGATCGACGGGCCGGTAAAATTCGCGATCGACGCCGAGATATTCCTGGGCGGCGATCCCGTCGGGCGCATCATGGGCATACCGGTATCCGACGTGTCCGAGCGATTCGGAACCCTTGTAATGGGCATCCCGTAAATGGCGGGGAACCGGGTGAAGCGCCTGGGTGCGGACCTCGTTTTTGGCTTCGAAAATCGCGTTGGTCGCCGCGTTCGATTTCGGGGCGCACGCGAGATAGGCGACCGTTTGGGCGAGATTCAACTGGCATTCGGGGAGGCCGACCAATTCGCAAGCCTGGGCACACGCCACCGCGAGCGGCAGCGCCGCCGGGTCGGCGTTTCCTACGTCCTCGCTGGAAAGAATGACCAGCCGACGGGCCAGGAATCG
>DOMV01000456.1 GCA_003509805.1 Planctomycetaceae bacterium | reverse complement strand
TCTGAAGATCAATACGGGGCACGTTTTCGAGGGATCAATCATGGTTTTCAACGGACTCGTTTTCAACGGACAGAGGACACGTTTGGTTCTCCTTGCCGGACTTCTTTTCCTGGTCGACGCGATCTTCATCAATGCGGTCGCCGTCGGACAGCTCCCGAACCTGAACGGGCAGGTTTGGCGGGAATATCCCGCGGGGCCGCTTTATCCGCCGCATGTCCAAGCCTTTCAAGCCGCGCCGCCCGAACNNCGCTCCTTGATATTATCGATCGGGAAACGGATCGAACGACGTGGACCGGCCCCAACTTCGGCATGATCGGAACCGACGGCCGAAAATTATTCGTCTATCACACGCCGGAAGTGCAACGGAAGGTCGCCGAAACGGTCGGCCGGTTCCTGAGGCAGGAAACGCAAAAAACGGCCTTCCTCATGGAAACGAAATTTGTAACGCTCTCCGAAAGTTTTTTCGATCGGATGGCGGCCGGGCACGGGGAAACGACCGTTTACACCGATATCCGTTCACCGGTCGAGGCGTATCTGCATCCGATTACCGGGCCGGACGGAAAACCGCGACTCCGAACGCCGGGAGCTTCCGCCTACTGGGTTGCCAAAGAGGATATCCCGAAGCTGTACGAAGGTTGGAGCCGGTTGTTCGACGCCGCCGAGGGGGACACCCGCTCCGATTTGCTCACAGGCCCGAAGACGGCCGCATTCAACGGTCAATTGGGCGTCCTGCTCGACGTGGCGCCGAAGCAATTCGTAACCGATACGGTCATGGTCGGCGGAACCCGGCAGCCGGTGACGAACACGTTTTTTGAAGGCCAGGCGATCGCCGGCTTTTCGCTCCTTTCATGGGACGGCAAAACGGTCGATACCGACGTGTTCGTCGAGTTCTCCAAAATCACGCGGGTTGAAACGTTGCATTCCGTCCCGGAAGAAATCGAAATCCGGACGCCGCATCTGGAAAAACGCACGCTTTCGGAAAAAGGGCTCCGCTGGCCCGTCGATGGGATGCTCGTTCTCATCCAGGGCACCGAGCGGCTCGCTGAAAGAACGTATGAGTACGGAACGCCGGTCCTCAATAAAATCCCGTATCTTAACCGGCTTTTCATGCAGCGGGCCGTCGGGCGGGAAACGACGACAATTTATTCGATCATCACCGTTCGCCTTGCCGATCCGCTGGAAACAACGGCCCTCCTATCCGCCCGGCAACCGTGATTGCGAGAAAACGAGAATACCATTCCCGGCTCGCGTTGATTCGTAATGCGACACCCTGTTCATTCACCGAAAAACACCCGTGTTTTCAGCATACGTTCTCTTGTTTCAATTTTCAGCCACAGGTATTCCATCGGTCTGTCGCCTTTGATTCGATTGCACGAACCACACAGCAATTGATAATTCTCGTAATAATCGCCGCCACCTTTCGCCTTCGGAATGATGTGATCGAGTTCGAGATGACGCAGTTCAAAGGCCGTGCCGCAAGCGTTACACATTCCTTCCTGAGCCTTGTACAATTGCTCTTTCACCGATTTCGACGGGGCAACCTCCCGCACGTCCGTCCGTTTCGGCACCTGGTCCGTCGCTACAAAATCCTTGAACAGGCCCGCGTCGTCGCTCAGTCGTTGAATCAAAATCCGCGTTGCCTTTTTCTCAATATCGATGCCGATCCATTTTCGATCCAACTGCTGCGCGGCCACGCAAGTTGTCGCACAGCCACAGAAGGGGTCGAGCACGATGTCCCCTTCGTTGGACGAGGCTTCGATAATGCGTCTCAATAATGCCAACGGTTTTTGTGTCGGATAACCGGTGCGCTCTTTGGAAGACGGGGCTATGATCGGAATTTCCCACCAATCCGCCATTTTTACGCCTTTGGATTTTTCTTTTGTCGTTTCAGATGGCTTGCGTTTGCCGTAATCGTCAAATCCTGAAACGATTTTTTGGGTTCCGAAGCGTTTGAGCGTCGATTTTGCCCGGCTTTGCAAAAGTTGATGAAAGCAATAGTCCGAGGATTTGGTGTACAGCAAAACGGTATCGTGGTTTTTTGAAAACGCTTTTTGAGCCACGGACCATTTTTTGTAACACCAAATTATTTCGTTGCGGAAATTGTTTTTGCCGAAAACGCCGTCAAGCAGAATTTTCAAATAATGGCTTGCCGTTGAATCGCAATGCATGTACAACGAACCGGTTTCCTTGAGAACGCGATACGCTTCAACGATGCGCTGCGACATGTACGTCAAATACGCCATCATCGGCTTGCCGTGCATCGTCCCGGCATTCGCGATATACTTGGCCAAGACAGGATAATGGGCGGCCAGCGTATCAAGATGGAATTCATCCACATCTTTCCACGTCCACATATCTTTGAAACTCGCCCCGGCGGCTTTACTGCCGATGGGAGCGGAGTACGTCCGTTTCGAGTTGAACGGCGGATCCAAATAAATCAAATCGACCAACTCGCTGTTCAGCCCCGCTAAAACGTACAAATTGTCGTGCGTGTATAACGTGTTGCGAAAAACCGGCTCTTTCTTTGTCATCATCATCCCACGATCGTCTATTGTCCATTCGCCCCCAAACGCTCTTCCCGTGCGTAAATCCGCCGTGCGGTATCGAAGGCCCGCCATCCCCTGAGCCCATCAGCATTCGACCTTCAAATCGCGGTTGTCGACGACCCGCCGCGCCTTCCCTTCGAAACGGTCGAGGCTTTTGGGGGGCATCAAATCGATTTGCATCAGGATCCCGGTCGTCTGCCGGATCGACTGCTCGATGCGGCGTTTCAGCTGGGTCATGTCGGCCAGTTTGTCGGAAAAATGTTCCGGCAGGACTTCGACGCGGACACGGACCTCATCAAGCGTGCCGGGCCGGGTCAGCTCGATCTGGTAATGCGGGGCCGCCCCTTCGACGCCGAGGAGCACTTCCTCGATCTGCGACGGGAAGACGTTGACGCCGCGAATGATCATCATGTCGTCGCTTCGCCCGATGACCCGGCTCATACGGAGCGTCGTCCGGCCGCAGGGACAGGGATCGTCGTACAGGATCGCGATATCCCGGGTCCGGTATCGCAGGATCGGCATCGCCTCTTTCGTCATGGCCGTGATGACCAGTTCGCCCGGTCGGCCGAAAGGAACGGGTTCGTGCGTTTCGGGATCGAGGCATTCGAACAGGAAATGGTCTTCCTGGATGTGCATGCCCGTTCGCTCGATGCAATCGCCGCTCACGCCGGGACCGATGACCTCACTCAAACCGTAATTGTTGAACGCCTGGATGTCGAACGCCTCCTCGATCGCGCAGCGCATCTGTTCGGTCCAGGGTTCGCCGCCGAGATGGGCGTATTTCAGCGTCAAGGATCGCGGGTCGATTTTCTCGGCCCGGAGCATTTCGGCGATCGTGAGGGCGTAACTCGGCGTACAGACGATCGCGTCCGTCCGCATGTCCTGCATCAGCATCAACTGCCGTTTCGTGTTGCCCGAGGCGGCCGGGATGACGGCAGCCCCGACTTTTTCGACGCCGTAATGCAGGCCGAAACCGCCGGTGAAAAGGCCGTAACCGAACGCGATCTGGACCGTATGGCGCGGCTGCAATCCGCCCGAGGTGAGAAACCGGGCACACAAATCGCTCCAGAGTTCCAGGTCGTTTTTCGTGTAGGCGACCATCGTGGGCTTACCGGTCGTCCCCGAGGAACCGTGAAATCGGACGACACGATCCCGCGGGACTGCCAACATTCCCAGCGGGTATTGATCGCGCAGGTCCGATTTGGTCGTCAACGGAAGTTTGGCGATATCGTCGACGGAACGAATGTCTTCGGCGCGAAGTCCCGCCGCGTCGAACTTCTTTTTATAGAACGGAACCCCGGCGAGGCGACGGACACAATCGCGCAGCCGAACGAATTGGAGTGCCCTAAGTTCCTCGCGCGGCATTGATTCGAAAGGACTCCAGATACGTCTCTGAAACGGTTCTTTCGGCATGGGAAATCTTGTTATTGATGATATTGCGCGTATACTGGAGACGCGGTGAAAACGGACATTTTGGTCAAGTTTGCCTGCCGCACTCGCTCGCTTTTAACGTTTGTCCAGACAAGTGCTTAAACGGATNNGGCGATTGTGCGCGGGAAAAAACATGCCGTAGTTTCCGGCCGTTTACGGCATAAAACTTCTTCCCATTTTACCCCGGGGCGTTTTCGGTACAAGACCCGTCCCGCCTCAACATAGGCGGACTGCGGCGGCTTTTCCGGATATCGCGATAATAGCAACTGCCGCGTGTGAAAAGCATCAATTCAATACGATTTTCATTTCTCCGGTTTGAGAAAAAACGGGGATGTTCCGATTCTATATGTGTTCAAGAATCTGTTCGTGTCTCTTTTTCATTTCCTCTGAGTACAAGGAACGTGAAGCACGTATCGGACAGCCTTCGGAGAACAAGCTATCGTGGAACGGCAGCCGGATCGTTTTCTTGCGAGCGCGCCGCCGTTACCGTCGACGAGGGAGGATTTCCCCCGCCGGCGCGGCGTTTCCGACGTGAACGTGTTTTTCGCGTCGCGGACGGTCGTGATCTCACGATGTCTTGTTCGGGCTTATTCGACCCTTGTACCATCTTGTTTTGAGGAAAGGAATGTCTATGCACAAGACAAAGGAGAGTTCTGCGCGCAAATGGGCGCAATCGACCGGGAGAGACCGGCACAAAGTATGGAAAACGATTCGCAAGACGCTCCGTCGCGGCACCGCGCTGGCCGCCCTGGCGTTGACCCTGTTCGGCGCCGGCGCCTTCTGCAACGGTGTGTTCAGCAACACTGCATTTGCGCAGGCACCGAACCCGACCTGGCCCTTGCCGGGTTATCCGAACACCGACGGCGGATATCAGTATCCATTGTGGAACGGAAGCGATTATATGGACTCCGCCGAGTCGACCGGAGCGGCGCGGTTGCATGCCATCGGTATTCGCGGCCAAGGGGTTTCGGCGGCGGTCATCGATACGACGTACGACGCAAACAATTCCTACATCAAAAACAATGTGATTACGGAGGCTTCGGCCGGAGCCAGTTACGTTGGAACGGTTTTGGGTGGAATACCGACATACCAGTACACGAATGATATGGAAAAAGTCGGCACGGGGTCATTCCTCGGCGGAACCGGCGATATTTATCTGGGGACCGGCCTCGATGCCGTTCAAGCCGTTCCGACTCTTACGGAGACGATGCACGGAACACATGTTTCCGGGACAATTGTCGGCATGGCTCCGGATGCCGGACTTGTTTTGCTTAACCCGGCGTCATGGATGGATCCGACAAGTCGCACGGACGCGGATTTGCTCAATTTGAAAGGAAGCATCGACGATCCTCAAATCGCGGCGCTGATGTATTATGCGGCGAGGATTTCCAAGGACTACAATATCGTCTCGTTGAACGGCAGCTTTGGTGACGGCGTTTTTGCCGCGGATGAATCCGGTATTGCCGAAAGTATGTATCCGCAACTTGCCGCGGGTGTCAAGGCTCTTGCCGACGCGGGCGTTCTCGGTATTTATGCCTCCGGAAACGAGGGTTTGAACAATTACATCGGGGCACCCGCCGCCATGGAAGACGCCATCGCCATCGGGGCCATGCACTCGTGGGGTGTCGTCACCAGCTTCAGTAATCAAAATGAAAAAGTCGTTCTCCTCGCTCCGGGCCAAAATATCCTTTCGTCCGTACCGGGATGGATGAACGGCGGGAACGAATTGAGCGCCATGAACGGGACCAGTATGGCATCTCCGCATGTCACCGGCGCGATTACCCTGATCTCTTCCGGCGCTCGGATGGCTTCCAACACTGAAATATTGGAATCTCTCGTCGATTCTGCGGATTCCTACATCTATGACGGATCGGTCGTTTTGCCGCCGGCATTCGAAAGTTGGAGCAGTGATCCGGTCTACGTGGCCTTCTGCGCCATGCTGGGAGTCGATATTACGCAGCCGCAAACACTGGACGTGTGGAGAGCGCTCCAAATGGCTGCCAATACCGGCTTTATTGAGCCTCTCGACCACATCGACTACCGTTTCCTTCGCGTCGACAAGGCGTACATGGACCTGACGGAGAAGCGGACGCACAAGATGGCCGACGGGGTGGGCCTGATCGATCCGGGTTTGTCCGGAATTTTCCACGCCTACGCCGGGGAACTCGGGGCCGATATCAACCAGGATACCGCCGACATCTTCCAGCGGCTCGACGCGCAGGACAACCTGACCAAAACGGTCGTCGCCCGCAAAATGAGCCCGCGGTTCACCAACCAGGTCGCCGAATCGGCCCACTTCGGGACGGTCGGCATCCACCGCTCGCTGAGCCGTCGCGCCGAACTCAACCGGCTCGGACAAGGCTCCAACGGTTCCGCGTGCAACCCCTGCAACCCCTGCGATCCGGCACCGTGCGATCCCTGCGATCCCTGCGATGCCGTCTGCTCCACCGGGGGCAAGGTCGAAACGACCGGCTGGATCGAAGGTTTCGGCAGCGCGATCGACAACACCGGGACGCTCACCGAGGGTTCCTACGACGGCGATTTCGCCGGAACATCCTTCGGGATCGAACGCAAACGCGACAACAAGACGTTCGGCATCTTCGGGAGCTGGGGCAACCACCGCATCACCGGCGACGGTCACGCCGACGGCGATTGGGGCAACGTCGGCCTCTACGGCCGTATCGACCGCAAACGTGATTATCTTGAAGGCTCGATCGCCTACGGTTACGGCGATTACGACATGAGCCGCGACGTGTTCATTCCGGGGGCCGTCTTCACGGACAACACGCCCGGTAAATTCATCGTTCTCGATCCGATGTTCAAGCGGGCGAACAGCTCGACCGACGCCCAAGGTTTTTCGGCACGCATCGGAGCCGGTCGCGACCTGTGGAAAATCAACGGCTGGAAAATCGGTCCGCGCGGCGAAATGTCGCTTTCCTACCTTTCCTTCGACGGTTACGGGGAATCGGGCGCCGATTCGCTGAACCTGGCGGTCGATCGCTATGACACGACCTACCTGGAGGGGGGCATCGGGTTCTTCGCCGGAAAGCAGTTCCGCATGGGCAACCAGTCGTTCGTCGCCACCGGAAAATTCATGGGAATGTACGGCGGCGTGATGGGTGACGACCTTACGGGCCGTTTCAGCCAATACGGCAGCAGCTTCACGGTCGATGCGAACCATACGCATACCGCCTGGGCCGCTCCTGAGGCGACGTTGGCCTGGAATGTCCGCGACGGCGTCGTGATCTCGGCGAGCTATACCGGCCGCTTCGGCG
Source organism: Planctomycetaceae bacterium (assembly GCA_003509805.1). Taxonomy (GTDB): domain Bacteria; phylum Planctomycetota; class Planctomycetia; order Pirellulales; family Thermoguttaceae; genus UBA8133. The sequence goes on along the minus strand of DOMV01000456.1, from coordinate 5,329 downwards.
AAAAGTACAGCGAAAACGCGGGCGTGGTCGGCCTGAATCTCTACTGGTAGGCTTGACCTCCTTGCCGTTCCCGGGAACCGTACACTGTTCGGACGACATTGTCCAGACGACATTGTTCAGACGACATTGTCCGGCAACCCCCGGGATCCGTCGACCGCCGCCCCGATCAAGACGTTATCTCGTGTCTCCCCTCGATGACAACGGCCTGCGGGGCGGTCGAAACGGACCGGTTTTCCGCCGGCGGCGCCCCCCTTATGCCGAAGCCGGTCGAGCGTTTCGGCCTGCCGCTCGTTTACCTTTCAGGCAGCGTTGTCTCCGATGGGCACGCTCCTGAACTGACGGCTTCGGGAAATTTCAACGGTTTTCAGTATGCTATCGGTTTGCGGTCGCGATAGGCGCAAAACCGCCCGGCCGGTGAAAAAATACTGTCCGGCATGCGCCCCGTTTTAGCATAAGAAGGATCATGTCGTTTTTCACCGTCGTTTCCGCCGGGCGGATCCGGTGGACGGCCAAGTACGTAACGCACGCCGATTCGGTGTAAAAAGTGCCATTCCAGGCGGAATTGTACTCCAGGTGAAACGAATTGATGCTTGCATGAATCCGCTGATCCTGTCCCGTCCTGGAATGGCTTTTCATACCGAAGCCGGTTGCGTCATTGGTAAACACAGCCCGTCCTATCCGCCCACTTACCTTCGGAAAACAGGTTTCCCGGAAAACCGGCTTTGGGAAATTTCACAGGCGTCCGGCATGTACCGATCATACCAAAACCGGCTCCTCTTTCCAACTGTCGGCCGGCATTCCTGCAATCCCGGTTTCGGCGACGAACACCCGGCCGGCAAGAGGTTCGTCTTGAAGTTCCGATTCGCTCATTCCGAAACGGGCCGTCGTGATGTACAGCCGGTTCAAATCCGGGCCGCCGAAGGTTACGGAAGTCACCCGGCGGACGGGTAAGGAAATCACCGCCTGCAACTCGCCCCTTGCCGGGTTCCACCGGGTGACACATCCTCCGCACCAATGGGCGATCCAAAGATATCCTTCGCGGTCGATGCACATTCCATCGGGCCGACCGACGACACGGTCTTCCCGTTCCGGCGGAAACGTAACGACGGTACGCCGGTTGGAGAGGAAGCCGTTCGCCGGATCGTAATCGAACGCGTCGACCCGGCGCGTCGGGGTATCGATCCAGTAAAACGTCCGGCCGTCCGGCGCCCAAGCAAGCCCGTTCGAGTTGGTCGCCCCGCTCAACATGGTTTGAACCGCGGGATGTCCCGAGGAATCGCGGTCCATTTTGTACAAGGAGGCCCGGTTGGGGCGCTTTTCCTTGTTCAACGATCCAAACCAGAATCGTCCTTCCGGGGAACACTTGCCATCGTTGTAACGATTGTCCGAACGCGATTCTTCAGGATGAACCATTTTCTCGATCTTGTTTACTCTCCCGTCTTTTCCCGGTTCACGGGAAGGAATGAGTTCGACACGAAAAACCCCGTCTTGTCCGGCAATCAGGAATCGGCCCTGTGTGCAGGGAGCGATACATCCGACTTGATTGTCCAAGGCAAACGCCTGCACCTCTTCGCAGCAATCCCCACGAGCGTCGTTCGAGGCGACTTTCGCACGGAAAAGGCGACAGCCTTCGATATCCAACCAATATAATCGCTGTTCCTCGGGCATCCAAAGCGGCCCTTCCGCCAACAGAGAGACCGGGGCGTCCTTTAGCGGTTTTGCTTGCATCGTTTTGTCGAATAGGAAAAGTGGTTGGAGATTGCGGGTCGTATCGTCCGGATCGGGAGAGGGGATGCGGAAATTTGCCGATATTCCTGAACATCGAAAGGAGAACGAACCGATGAGGTAGGAAGACGTCGGTTCTCTCGCGCCGGAATGTTCGCCGAACGGTGCGCTTCGTTTTTTGAAGTGTCCGGTTTCAGCGTTTTCGTTTTGCGGGAGGGAAACCCGATTATACCACACCTTTTCAGCGAACGGGCGAAACAGGCAGGTCCGCGGCTTCGATACATACCGGAAACGCGGTGAAATTGGTTGTTTGGTGAAGACTGCCTGCCGTGCTCACTCGCCTCCAACTTCTGTTTGTATAACGATATAAACGGATCGTTCGAGCGGCGGGCGATTGTGCGCGGGAGGATTATCAGGCCGTTTACGGTATATACTGGAAACCATTGAAATTTCCCGAAGCCGACGATTCAGGAGCCTGTTTTCTCGGAGAGTAAACAGGCGGTTAAGCGGAAAACGGGGCCGGCTTCGGCATAAAACCGGCTCCGACGGGTGCTGCCCCGTATTTTCGGTCAGGGCCAGCATTCCAACTGCAATTCGAGGTCCGTGTCGGTACGTTCGGCGACCTGTTCCCGCACGATTTCGATCAGGCGATGGACGTCGGCGGCGGTACACTCGGGTTCGATAATCACGAAATTCGGGCTTCGTTCCGAAATGACCGCCCCGCCGATCCGGGTACCTTTAAGACCGGCCTGGGCGATCACGTCCCCGGCATGGCGGCCGCGCGGATCGGCAAAAAGACGGCCTGCGCAATTCATCGCGATCGGCTGCGTCGCTTTTCGCATGATCCAGAGTTTTTGCATGCGCTTGCTCAATTCGACCGGATCTTCCGGCGTGAACTGGAATTCCGCTTCCAGGACGATCATGTCGTCAAGCGTACTGGTCCGATGGCCGAAGGAAATCTGTTCGCGATCAAGTGCGTCGATTTTGCCGTCCATTCCGGCGACGGTCAATCGCAGCACCTGTTCGCCGATGTCGCCGTGATTCGTTCCGGTATTTCCCTGGATCGCTCCCCCGACGGTTCCGGGAATGCCGATCAACCCTTCGAGGCCCGCCAAGCCCTCGTGGACCGAGGTGGTGACGACCCGGCCGAGTTTGGCGCCGCCGCCGGCGCGGATGACCCCGTTTTCCGTACGGATTCCCATGAATTCCGGCGCCGTCAGGCGGACGACCACGCCGGAAACACCTTCGTCCGAGATGAGCAGGTTGGATCCGAAACCGATCACGCGGACCCGGAGTTCTTCCTCCCGACAACGTTTCAGGAGCGAGGCGAGTTCCTCCCGGCTGCGCGGTTCGGCGAAGTATTCCGCCGGTCCTCCGAGTTGAAACCAAGTGTGCATCGCCAACGGAACGTCGCGGCGAACGAATTTTTTGAAATCGGCCAGTTTGTCCATGTCAATCCCATCGTGTGTCTACTGAATGCCTTTGAATCTTTCATGAATGCCGTTGAAATTTCCCGCAAAAATCGCCCGCGGACCCGGCGGCGTGCAATATCCGAACGGTCATCCCAATCGCCATTGGGCGACGATATCGAGGGCTTTGCCGAGCAACCATTGGGCGCGCCGCACCGTATCCGCCTCCGTATAACAGCGAAATTCCGGGGCGTTGCCGGAAGGACGCAAATGGACGATGTCCCCGGTGTCGCCGAACGTCATTCGCAATCCGTCGGTCGTGTCCATCCCGGTCAATTCCCCGAAAGCGGCAAACGTCGGTTCGATCGTTTCCCGTCCCCCGAGAAGGAGTTCCTCCATTTTCCGCTGTGCCAAATCCGCCGGGAAATCGTTCAAGCGATCGCCGGCCGTGATGCGGTGCGGGAGATGGTCGATCAGCATCGAAATCGGGACGCCGTTTTTCTTCGACATCAGCAGGACGGCGATCAGGACGATCACCGTATCGCGGGTCGGAAGGGCCGAAAGCGGATGGAGGTACTCCTCGTCGATCAGGATCGGCGTCGCGGTCAAAAATCCGCCGTTCGCTTCGTAGCCGACGACCCGTTCCGCGCCCTGGGCGACCGCCTTTTTCATAGCTTCGACCACGTAGGGCGAACCGATTTTTGTTCGAACGACGTTTGGAAACCAGCCGCAAAGCTCCAATGCCGTGCTGGAATTGACGGGCGTGACCACGCAGTCGGCCAACAAAAATCGGGCCGTAATAATTCCGGTCAGGTCGCCGCGGATCCAATCGCCGTGCTCGTCAAAAACCAACGGGCGGTCGCTATCGCCATCGGTTGACACAATGGCATCAAATCGTGGAGTCTCGGTGCGTCCATCGCCGGCAGCCCAGCGTTTGGCCGACACAATATCCTCTCCCCGAACGGCTTCCGTGTCGACCGAAACAAACGTGTCGCTTCGGCCCAGCCGGGTTACGGAGGCGCCGAGTTTCGTGTACAGTTCGCACAGTAAATCACGGCCTACGGCGGAATGCTCGTAAAACCCGATACGGAAGCCAGCCAGAAAATCAGACGGCAACGCTCGGACAAAGCGGTCGATGTACAGTCGCTTCGCTTCGCCGCCATCGGACGCAACCGATTTTGCCGTTTCTTCCGCACTCAACACGCCGCTGGAATCGAAAAGCTCGTCCGGCACGGTCACGGTCTGTTCCCGAATACCTGCCTCGTCGGCTTTGAGGATTTCGCCGCCGGGCAACGTGAATTTGATGCCGTTGCGATCTTCCGGAATGTGGCTCCCGGTGACCATGACGGTTGGAATTTTTTTCGCAAATCCGTAATAGGCCAGAGCAGGCGACGGCAACGCTCCGCAATCAATCGGTTTCAGGCCGAGATATTCGACGGCTCGGCAAACGGTTCGGGCAATCCGTGGCGAACTGCTCCGCAAATCGTAAGCGACGGCCACCCGGTCAAAAGTTTGCCCGTTTTCCTGCCGTGCGGCGTATTGGAGAAAACCGAGAGTGTAGGCAAAGCAGACCAAGTCGCTCATGTCGACCACGAGTCCGCGGGCTCCGCTGGTTCCAAAGGCGACACCACTGCTGGCCATCAAGCTGTTGATGCGTAATTCCATGGAGAAAAGGGGGATGGGAAGAAAGGCGAACGCTCTCCGGGGATGGGTTCTTCAAAATTCCACGGCGTGGATACCGCCCCTTATCCGTTACGTTCCTCGACAACGCCGCGCACGGAACTCGTTCGGAAGGCGGGAAAAGCAGTGAAGAAAAAATGCTCCCGGGTATTCGCAGACAGAATTTGGAGGCCCGAGATTCAAGGGGGAACCTGGATACCGACTTGTGTGATTCGACTCACGAAGAGACGACTATACACGCTGCCGGGCTCATTACTGAATCAGGCACCCATCGGGCTTTATATCGACCCCCCGGATTGTTANNTTACGAATACCACTGGGAGCATTGCTAATACTACATCAATCGGCCCTGAATAGCAAGGGGTGACAATAAAATTCCACGGTTTTTCACAAATTTCAAGAATTGTTCAAATTATTCGGACGGCATCTGCACTCTTGCTGGGGGGACGGGTGGCAATCGGCGGTTGCGGGTTTGCATTCATGGAACCAGGTTCGTGTGAATTTTTTTGAAATCT
>DOMV01000457.1:2832-4147 GCA_003509805.1 Planctomycetaceae bacterium | reverse complement strand
ACCACGTAGGGCGAACCGATTTTCGTGCGGATCGTATGCCGTTTGCCGAACCAGGCGGAACGTTCGAGCATCGTGTTGGAATTGACCGGCGTGACGATGCAATCGGCGTCGAGGAACCGGGCACACAGGACGCCGAGCACGTCGCCGCGAACCAGGCGACCGACTTCGTCGAACAAGAGCGGCCGATCACTGTCGCCGTCGGTCGAGAAAATCACGTCGAACGGCGGGTTGGCCGGGTCGCAGGCCATGCCGTCGATCGCGCAATTCCCGGCGGCCCAGCGTTTCGCTTGACCGATATCCTCCGCGCGGACCGCTTCGGTGTCGATGGCGAGAAAATGTTCGCTGCGTCCCAACGAGGTCGTTTGGGCGCCCAGTGCCGTCAACAACTCGAAAATCACGTCGCGGCCGACCGCCGAATGCTCGAACAGGCCGATACGAACCCCCGCGAGCGGCTTGTCGGGAAACGCTTTGAGATAGCGGTCCGTGTACATCCGTTTCGCCCCGCCGTCGTCCGAAACCGTTTGCGACGGGAAGAACTCCGGTTTGAGCATTCCCTCCGGTCCGAAGAGGTCATGGGGAATCGTTATTTCCTGTTGCCGGATGAGTTCTTCATCCTCTTTCAGGATTTCACCGTCGGGCCGGTTGAATTTCATGCCGTTGCGATCGTCGGGAATATGGGAACCGGTCACCATGATCGACGGAATCGCGTTCGTAAAACCGTATAAGGAAAGGGCCGGCGTCGGAATGAAGCCGCAATCGACGGGAAGCATTCCGGCGTCTTCGATCGCCCGGCGGACGGCCCGGAGAATACGGGGAGTGCTGCTCCGCAAATCACCCGCGACGGCAACCCGTTTCGGTGATTCAGGCAAAGTACGTTTGATAAAGGCGAGAAACCCGAGCGTGTAAGCGTAACAAACCCGGTCGGTCATGTCGGAGACAAGGCCCCGTACACCGCTGGTTCCGAATGGCACTCCGCTTTTTTTCATCAACACGTCGATCTTCATGGGCAAACCGCTCATTTTTTCCTCATTTCTCCGGTACAAGACCACCGTATCCAACGCGCACTCCACTCAATGTACACGATTGGAAAACGGGAAACAATGGGAGGTTCCGTTAAACATTCGCGTATTCGTTTGCCGACATAATGATGGAGAGGGATTGTTTTTGGGCCGGAAAATGCGTTCCCGATGCCTGCGGGACGCCGGATCCCGGCTCCGTGATCATCCAAAATGCACCCTTTTTGTTTCGGGGACCGGGGCATGAAGCCGTTCGCATACAGCACGTTCCATATCGATACCGTAAACGGCCTGAAACT
>DOMV01000457.1:0-2774 GCA_003509805.1 Planctomycetaceae bacterium | reverse complement strand
CAACCAATTTCACCGCGTTTCCGGTATATTTGCCCCGCATCGTCTTCTTCGCCTGGGCGTCGATTGCGACATTCTGTGCGGGTTTCGCGTTTTGCCATCCCGGAAATCCCGGAGAATTGCCGCAGGAAGTGCAACGGGTTCAACGGGAAGGACAGGCCGAAATGCGATCTTCCCCGGGAGTATTGTCGCAAATCTCACCGCACATCTCACCGGGAAACGATACGGTTGATGTGCAGGCGCCGATTGGACGAGAACCGGTTGCGAGCGCGCAGGAACGGCAGGCGGGTGAAATTACATGTGAGATTCCATGTAAAAATAGATGCGGGAATCCATGTGAGAATACCCCGGTTCCTCCCAATTTGACCGACGCCTATCCTGCCGCTCTTATCCAGATTCTCAAAAAACACTTTGCGTCGGAATCGAGCACGTACCCGATCGAACCGCTGGTATTGAAAATCGTCCATTCTCTCCGGAGGGAACCGCGTCTGGTTCCGCTGCTTCTCCGGGAATTCGCCGATTTTCGTGAAATGCTGGAAAACAAGCGTGCGGTGACGCCGGATCAGGGAATCAAGGCGGACGTCGGGGCCGGTCATGTCGCCGATTTGCACGGGATTCCCGAAAACGCCCTGCAAATCGGGCATGGGGAAGTGTTTCGGGCGCTGGAACGTCGGCGGATTCTCTGGACGAATGTGTTGGCCGCCCTGAATGAGTCGGCCTCCGCGGGAGAAGACTCGGTTCGGCAACCGGCACCGATACCGAATCGGGATGAATTGACGCTCCTGTTGAAATCGACGGATGCGGTTCTCCGCTACTACGCCCTTCGTACCCGGGCGGTTCCTTCGGGCGCCGAGTGGATGGAGTATCTGGATGCCGGACGGCTTGCCGCGGATTTGCGCGAAATACTGGAGACGGAAACGGCAACCGGTCTTTTTACCGGAAAGGATGATTCCTCGCTGCGTTCCCTGCGTGACCGGGCCAATAAGATCGTCCTGAGAATCGACGATGCGAAATTGACCCCGATCCAGCGGCGTGTCATCTCCAATCCGGCGATCGCGGCTTGGAAAACGGAGTTGGAAAAATGGACCGCCGACACCGTCGATCCGATCGCATTATTGATCGCGGTCGAAAAATACGAATCGAGCCGCAACCCGGCGGAGATGGAAACGCTCGGACACTTGGCGACGCGGATGTCCCGTTCACGGAGTGAAGCGTGCCGTTCCCTCGGTTCGGCGGTCCTGGCGATGTATTCCGGCTCGAATATCAAACTGTACGTGTCGGAAGTGATGATTAACCATTTTATCCCGGAGCAGGAACCGCGCACGTTGATGTTCCGGGACGTGATCGCCCGCCAGCCGGTCGTCGGCCGCAGCCTGAACGAATCCAACGTCAGGATCAGCATGATTCCGACGCCCGACGCCCTCGCCTTTTCGCTCGACGTCTCGGGAAAGGTCGCCACCTCAAGCCGTTCCAACGCCTGGATTACGACGCTGTTCAGCAATAATTACGCGCGATATTCCGGGCAAAAAAGAATCTTGTGGACCGAGAAGGGGATTGAGACCGATCCGACGCGGCTCTCCGTGAACAGCCGGGTATGGCTCCAGGGAATCCGGACGGAAATCGACAACGTCCCGCTCTTTTCCGGCCTGGTCCGCGAGATGGTTCGCAGCCAATACGAGGCGCGCGAGGATCAAATCCGTTGGGAAAGCCGTCAGCGGGTGACACGGGAAGTGCGATCCCAGATCAATAAGGAAACGGAAACCCGGTTTTCCGAATTGAATCGGCAATATCGGGAATCAATCCTGACACCGATGCACGAGATGGGGTTGTTCCTGGAAAACAGGGGCTCTTCGACGAACGAACATTGGCTTCTCGCTTCCTGGCAGGTCCGCGCGAACGAATCGCTCGGAAGTCATTCGCCGGCGCCCACGACGCCGGAAGGTTCTTTCGCCGACCTGAAAATTCACGAGTCCGCGCTGAACACGGTGCTGACGCGGCTTGCGTTGGACGGCATGACCCTGACGGTCGGAGAACTGAAACGGTTGATCGAGGAAAAAATCAAACGTCCCGGACTCTTGGGCAACGGCGAATACGACGATGCGCTCATCACGTTCGCACCGTCCAATCCGGTGGTCGTCCGTTTCATCGACGGAAAGGTCGAAATTCAGTTGTCGATCGCGTTGCTCAAAGGAGAGGGCCGTGTTTTTCGCGATTTCGGGATTCTCGTCCGCTACGAACCCGAACGAAACGCGGCGGGAACGCTCTGTATGACTCGGAGCGGCGTGATTTACCTGATCGGCGACATCAAGCCGCGAAATCAAATTCCGCTCCGCGCCACGTTCGGTAAAATCTTCCCGGAAAAACGTCCGATTTCGTTGACGCCGGCGATTTTTGACAACGATCCGAGGTTGTATGGCCTGACCACCGGGCTTTGTCGGCTCGAAAACGGTTGGTTCGCCCTGGCCGTTGTCGCCGCCGCCGTCGCCGATGACGGTGTTGTTGACGGTGCTGTTGACAAGGTCGATGAAAAAATGGCGGTTCAAACAGCCGATGCGAACGTGCGATAGTGTCGTCGCACAGTGTCATTGCACAGTGTCATTGCACAGTGCCGTTGCACAGTGCCGTTGCACAAGGTCGTTGCACAAGGTCGTTGCAGAAGGTCGTCGCGCGACGTGCCCTTGTTTGTATTATACCGAAGGCTGTTGAAACTTCCCGAGGCCGATTCCTGGGAAGACTGCTTTCCGAAGGCAGGCAGGCGGATAGGGCGGGCTGTGTTT
>DOMV01000404.1 GCA_003509805.1 Planctomycetaceae bacterium | reverse complement strand
TGTCATTGCGCAAACAGAAGTTAGAGTCGAGTGAGTGCGGCAGGCAGACTTGACCGAATGCTCGTTTTCATCGCGTTTCCAGTATATCATCATTCAACAAGAAATAGAATCGAGCGACACGATGCAGAACTTCGTTTACCGGAACACGACCAAAATCATTTTCGGAAGGAACACGATCCCGCAGGTCGGCGAGGAATGCCGCAAAATCGGAAAACGGCTTCTTTTGCTGTACGGAAAAGGGTCCGTCAAACGCAACGGGGTTTACGAACAGGTCGTCCGCTCGCTGGATGACGCGGGCCTTTCCCGGGTCGAACTCGACGGGGTGAAGGCGAACCCGACGCTTGCCCATACGCACCTGGGGATCGAGCTCGCCAAAAAGGAGAATGTCGATCTCGTGCTCGCCGTCGGGGGCGGCAGCGTGATCGATGAAGCGAAAGCGATCTGTGCGGGGGCCTGCGTCGATCATGACGTCTGGGATTTTTACATGCAAAAAGCGGCGGTCGTCAAGGCGCTTCCGCTGATCGACGTTTTGACGATGTCGGCGACCGGGACCGAGATGAACGGCGGAACCGTCATAACGAATGAGGCGACCGGCGTCAAGCTCGGCATGGGTTTCGACGCGCTGTATCCGCGCACGTCGATTCTCGATCCGGAAACCCTTTACAGTATTCCGCCGGAGCAGACCGCTTATGGCTGCATCGACGCGACGACGCACCTGCTCGAAGGTTATTTTACCGGCGAGGACCGTTCCACGCCGCTCCAGGATCGCTACGCCGAGGGGATTATCCGCACGCTGGTCGAAATCGCCGGGCCGATGATGGACAATCCCCGGGATTATTCGTTGCGTTCGACGTTCATGTGGGGGGCGACCCTGGCCTGGAACGGAACGGCTCCGTCGGGAATCGGCAACTGGTCCACGCCGAACCACTTGATCGGTCACAGCATGAGTAGTCTGTACGACACGCCGCACGGGGCGTCGCTTTCGATCGCGCTGGCCGCCTGGATGCCGTGGTACGCGAAAAGCCGGCCCGAGCGCCTCCGGCAGTTGGGGAAGGCGGTTTTCGATATCCACGAAGCCGATCCGTCGCGTGCGGCAACCCAGACCATCGACGCTTTCGTACGTTGGTTCCAATCGCTCGGAAGTCCGACGACACTCAAGGAAATCGACGCCGATCCGGACGCATTCGCGGAAAACGTCGCCCTGTGCGCGCCCCTTTGGGGGCTTCCCGGTTATTCCAAGGAATTCATCCTCGAACTGTTCCGCGGATCCTGCTGAAAGCCGGTGCCGAATCCAGTGCCGAATTCGGGGGGGGCCGCGGCGGAGCAAACGGCGGTCATACGGCAATCGTGTCCGCACCCGATCAGGTTTTTCGGTCAGGTTTTTCTGAATACCGCCCGGTAAACCGGTTCGTCATGGAGGAGCGTTCGCCGTTCAAAATGCGTTCGATATGCTTTGCCGTCGATTTCAGGACCGTCGTTTCCAGAGCCGCCAATTTCCAGGTCGTCGTTTCCAGAGCCGTCGTTTCCGGGGTCTTCGAAAGGTCCCTCCAGCGAGGTTGTTTGCGCCACCAATGTGAGCGTCGATTGATAGTATTCGAGGACGTCGGTTCGAAAATGCATGGTTCCGCCGGTTTCCAGCCGGCTTTCGATCAGGCGGAGCGTTTCCTCTCTCAGGACGCGGCGTTTGCGGTGTGCCCGTTTCCACCACGGGTCGGGAAAATAGACGTGAACGGCACGGAGCGTGTTCTCGTCGATCAGTTCACGTAGCACGCGGACGGCGTCTCCGCAAAAGGCTTTCGCGTTCTCGATGCCGCGTTTGGCGAGGAGGATCGCACAAAACTTCGCGTACTTGCGTCCGATCTCGACACCGAGAAAATCATATTCCGGCCGGGCGACCGCGGTATTCCCCAGGAACATTCCCCGGCCGCTGCCGATTTCCAGTTCCAAGGGAGCCGATCGGCCGAAAATCGCGGCAAAATCGGCCCGTTTTTCCCGAGGGAAATCTTCGAAACCCAGGAGATGCCGCGAAAAATCGACGGAAATATCCAATTTGCCAAGGGAACGTCGTGCCATGAAATACGTATACTGGAAACGCGATGCAAACGGATATTTGGTCACGTCTGCCTGCCGCACTCACGCGCCCCCAACTTTTGGTAATGTCATTATTTACACGAATCGTTCGAGCGGCAGGCGATTGTGCGCGGGAGGATTATCAGGCCGTTTACGGTATAAGAGGAAAAAACGGGGGTTCAGTCGTTCGTTTGCCGAACATGGACAGCGAGTGAATCGGAATGGTCGCGCGTATTCAGGATTTGCGACTTACTTGGCAGGTTTCTCGTAATTTGTCAAACAGTTTCTTTGTCCACGGTCCGGCTTGGTCGACTCTTTCAGGATCAATTTGCCCGATCAAATCAAAGGAATGCGAGCCTTTGTCGTAGATGAATTTCGTTTTACATTCTTTGGTCGCACGTTTCAGGTCGCCAAGGACGTCGTTTTTTGAAACATTTTCAATGCCTTTGGCAGTGTTCGGCAGTTTCGCATCCTTGAAGCCCTGCCCAAAATACCGTCTCAACTTTTCCCGGTCGGCCAGAAACCAGCTTTCCATGCAACAGACCATCATGTGGGCATCGTCATCTCCAGCGTTTGCCGGTTTCATCCAATGCTTGTCGCCTTCGCGGTTCTTGAAATGCTCCCAAGCGGAAGAACAATTTTCAGCGACCAACTCTTCGCTGTCGACGAGTAAAATACAAAGATCACCTTGCGGAACTTTGGAGCAAAAAAGATCATAGGTATTGTTTCGTCCGCCACCGGCAACAATCTTTGGGCGGCGTGTTTTGAAGTCTGTTTTCCCAAAGAATTTAGAAAAACCGTCACGCAACTGCGCCTTCAAACTCGCATCGTCACCTCCGCCTTCAATAAATAAGAAGACACTTTTATATTTTTGATGAGTGTGTTTTTCCTTTACCATCGGTTGCCTCCGATCAGTCCAGAGGTCCAAAGTTCGCCAAGCCGATGCCTTTTCGCGAGAAAAGGGGCCATTTCTTCGAGGTCAAGTCGCCGCAACTCCGTGGAACCGTCGATTTTTTCGCAGACGACGATGCTCTCCGGCATGTCGGTAAAATCATCGACCAGTGACACGGAATGCGTCGTGGCAATGATTTGTGTGCGTTCGGAAGCGTAACGGATGGCCTTGGCGATGACGTGGATCAAGTCGGGATGCAGGCCCAACTCCGGTTCTTCGAGGCAAATCAACTTCGGCGGCTCCGGGTCACACAAAATGGCAAGCAAGGCGAGGTAGCGCAGCGTGCCGTCGGAAATTCTTTCAACGCGCCTTTTTTGTTCGTTTTCAAGGACATACAGGAAATAATACGCATGTGCCTCCTCTACCGTAACGTCGGAAATGTCTTCATAGAGTTCAGTAAGAAACTCCATAAACTTGGCATTGCTCTGCTCATTTTCCCTAATCCGCTTCACTACATGAGCAAGATTTCGGCCGTCAGTTCGTAGACGTTCGGACGATAGATCAATTGGTTGCGGGCCAGAGCGAACAGGGGCCGTCGGGCCGTACTGCCAATCGCGGAAGAAAAACAAATCGGAGAACGATTGGATGTGTTTACCGGCACTATCAGAAGAACCAAGCACTCCTCGATAGTTTTTGCCGACATGATATTCACATGGATACTTTTTCCCTTCCGTTTCTATTTCAATAAAAGCCCTGCTCTGCTGCTCATGATTCCATTTCCATTCGATTCCTCCCGGGATTACGGGATCAAATATATCGCCGGGTTCAGAGAGCAACCATAGTGCCGCCAGGAAGTTCGACTTGCCTGACCCGTTGGGCCCGATGACGATGTTGATCGGTTTCAGCACCAACTCGGGACTGTCGGGACCGAAGGACAGCAGATTCCGGATGCGGATGCTCTTGAAAAAATGCGGCATGGCGAAAAATGATCAACAGGAACCGACATCGTTCAACCGTCGACTCTCAGGGGAACGCCTTTGACGATTCCTTCGCAAATGACACTCTCGCCGACGATGCCGAGAAATTCGGCGGAGATCAGCATTCGGCGCCAGTGAACCATCTTGGCCTGGACGATCAAACGGTCCCCGGGCCGAACCGAACCGCGAAATTTAACCGACTCGATACCGGCCAAACCGAGCAGGGTGCCGGGCATCAATTCAAGCCAATGGGCCGCGAACGAGGTCAACTGCGCCGCCGCCTCGCACATGAGTACGCCCGGCATCAACGGCATGCCCGGCATGTGTCCGCGAACCCAGAATTCCGCTTCGCTCACGTCTTTATATCCGACCGCCGCTTTCTGTTCCAGATCGGCGTAAACGACAGCCGTGAGCTGCTCCATCTCAAAACGTTGCGGATTGCGGCGACGAATTTCCGTGATGTCCGCGATCGGCTTGTCCAGGTCGTACAGAGAAGGGTCGACGAGAAGTTCTTTGTATGCCATTTGAACATCTCCAACGAAGGGAGCGAAAGACAGGGGAGAAACGACACCGAAGCCGGCCCGATTCTCCCTCAGGTTCGCTTGCCCACCTTTCGAAAACCGGGTTCCCGCAGAGATGATCCCGGGATCGCATGTCCAGCTTCAACGTAGTCCGATCAACCGACACGATAGGACATGTCGGCGAAGTACGCCGGTCGATTCCGTTCAAGTCCGAACCAGCCGACGTTTGCTGCGTCGCGCCTTGGCACAAGCCGGTCGTTTACCTTTGTTCGCTTTCTTGATCGTGCGGTGTGTTTTCGACATGATGCGATGTACTATGATAGAAGAGTGCCTGTTGACTGGTGAACTGTAGACGGTCCCGGATTCTATCAAAAATACCTCCGTCGTGCAAGTGGGGCCATGCCTTCCCGGCTCCGAATTTCCTCCGGATCGCGGTATACCGGAAACGCGGTGAAAACGGACATTCGGTCACGTCTGCCTGCCGCACTCAATCGCCTTTAACGTCTTTTCAGACAAGTGCTTAAATGGATCGTTCGAGCGGCAGGCGATNNTTCAGGCCGTTTACAGTATAAATGCCTTCCGGCGTGGCGCTTTCTATCGCGACGACGGCGCGGACGGTTATCGGATCATAAAATCTCAAATCGGGCGGAAAACGACAGCAATCCCGGTCGCGGGTCCGGTCAATGCGCGCAACCCCGGCTGCCACAGCAGGGCATTTGGGACGGTTCGCAAAAACCCGATCCCGGACAGGCCGATCCCGGACAGGACTGTCCCGAGGAAGCGTGCGTCACCGGGGCGCTCATCAGTCGGGTGAGGCGTTTCGATCCACAATGCGGGCAGCACGTCTTCCGGTTGTCACGCACCAATTCTTCGAAGATCGCTTGGCATTTCGAGCATTCAAATTCATAGAGAGGCATTGGTTTCTCCGAACGGAAAGCGGGGTTCGAATACGCGGTTTCAGGAAATTTCCGCCGTCGTTTGATTTTTTACTTCAAGATCACTATCATGGTAATATCGGGACGGGCGATTGTCCAGTACCGTCGATCTTGTCCGGATACACCGTCAACGGCATGATAACCCTCCCTCGCACAATCGTCTGTCGCTCGAACGATCCGCGTAAATGCTTGCATTAACACAAGTTGAGGACAAGTAATCGCGGCAGACAGACGTGACCAAATGTCCGTTTTCATCGCGTTTCCAGTATATCCGTCATCCCAAATCCCAACCGGAATTTCAACCACTCGGAATTCCACCCCTTTTCCGCATTACATACGAGAGTCGAAGGAGAAATCATGTCGGACCAACCGAAGCCGTTGACCTACGAAGGCGTTTTGGAACTGTTCCTGAAAACCGACCTGAAGATGCAGGAAACAGACCGGCAACTGAAACAAATGGCCAGGGAGACCGATCAGCAACTGAAGCAAATAGCCAGGGAAACGGACCGGCGGATGCGGGAGACCGACCGGAAAATTTCGGCCCTCGGCTCGCGGATCGGCGAAATCGTCGAGAATATGATCGGAGGCAACATCGTCGATCAGTTCCGGGCCTTGGGTTACGAGGTCGTCGCCTATTCCCGGAATTTGATTTTCCAGAACCCGATCTCCGGCGAGAGCGGCGAAATCGACTTGATCCTGCACGACGGCGACGTGGTCATTCTTATCGAGGCGAAAGTCAAACCGACCACCTCGGACGTGAAGGACCACGTCGACCGGCTGGAAAAATACCGGCGTCACGTCGATCGTCACGGGCCGGTCGCGAGCCCGCGATTCGTGGGTGCCATCGCCGGTGCGGTGGTCGACGCGAACGTTACGGAGTTCGCCCAAAAGCAAGGCATGTACGTGATCGTGCAGTCCGGTTACGCCGTCGAGATCATCCCCTCGCCCGAAGGCTTTGCGGCGAAAAAATGGTAGACTGGGAAACGGCTTCCGCGACAATTCTAAAAAACGTTGGAGAATTCGACCGATATGACCACGTTGCTGCATGTCGAATACCCGTATCCGGGACCGTTCGGCGAGGAAATGGGCCGGGCTTTACGCGGTTTGGCGGAATCGATTGCCAATGAACCGGGGCTGATTCAAAAAATCTGGACGGAAAACCACGAAACGCAGGAAGCCGGCGGCGTCTGCGTGTTTGAAACCCGGGAACTTGCCGAGAATTATCTTGCGAAATACACGGCCCGGCTGAAAATGGCGGGGATCGTCGGTGTTCACGGGGAATTTTATGAAGTGAACGAGAAACTGACCGCGATCACGAGTCCCGCGAGGGTCTCCTGAAACGTCGTCCGGCATAACCGGAAATTTTTATCGAAATGGATGCCTTGACCCGCGAACAATCCCGGCTTGTCGATCGTATTGCGGTGGAAGAGTTCGGTTTCCACAGCCTGGTGTTGATGGAAAATGCCGGTCGCGGTTGTGCGGATCTGCTGGAACGGCTCGGAATCGACGGCCCTGTCTTTCTGTGTTGCGGTCCCGGCAACAACGGCGGGGATGGCTTTGTCATTGCAAGACACCTTTACAACAGGGGATACGACGTTCGTGTCCGGCTGTTTGCTCCGAAGGAACGCCTTGCGGGGGATGCGCTTGCCAACGAGCATATTTTGGAATGCTGCGGCATGATACCGACGGTCGTTTTGGAACCGCCCTGGTTGCCGGAGGTATTTCCCGCGAAAAGCCGGATTGTCGATTGTCTGCTCGGAACGGGGGCGGTCGGGGAACCCCGTTTTCCCTTGGATGCGGTCATCGAAGCCGTCAATGCCGCTCGCAAACAGGACGTGGCCGTGCTGAGCGTCGATCTTCCGAGCGGTCTCGACGCGGATACCGGCTTGGCAAGCGGATCGACTGTCATGGCCGACCATACGGCAACCTTTGTCGCCCCCAAAACGGGATTTGCCGCCCGTCGGGCTGACCCGTTTCTGGGCCGGGTCCATGTCGTCGATATCGGAATTCCGGCATGTATCGCAGGACTTGCCCGAAGCCGGTAAGAAGAGAACCAGACGCATCGGGCTCAATCCCGGTCGATCTGTTTTCGCATCTCGGCGGAACGAGGGGTCCAGAGAAAAATCGAGGTCGCAAGAACGCCGATCAATCCGATGGTTGAAAAAGCGGCATGGAAAACCCGCAAAATGTCGCTTTGGGGGGCAACCGAGATGCCGTGCAGGGAGACCCCGAAAATGTTCTCATAAACACCCAGAATCGCCGCGGCGCAGGCGATTCCCATGCTGAGCGAAACCTGGATGACGACCGAAAGCATGCTGTTTCCGGAACTCTCTTCCTCGCGCGGCAGGGAGAGCAGGGCAAGCGTGTTCATCGCCGTAAACTGCATCGTGTTGACGACGCCGAGCATGGCCAGATGAGCCAGTAAAACCGGGTAGGAAGTATGCTCGTCGATCGTCGAAAAACTCATAATCAACACGCCGAGACTGAGCGTATTGAAGAGTAACAGCCTTTTGTAGCCCAGCCGGGCAAGAATCCGCTCGACCGCCGACTTCCCGATGAACGAGGCAAGAAAAAGCGGCACGAGGGTCAATCCCGATTTAATCGGCGAAAATCCGAGGGCGACCTGGAACATCAGGGGCATGAGGAATGGAATCGAACCGTTGGCAAGCCGGGCGAAGATGCCGCCGAGGATGCCGACCAAAAAACCGCGATGCCGGAACAGGGTCGGTCGAAAAAGCGGGTTGGCGACGCGAAAGGCGTGGATCCAGTATGTCAGGAACAGGAGCAAACCGATTCCGAGGAAAGCGGACACCATTTCCCTGCTCAAGTGTAATTCGCCGATCCCTTCCAGGGCAAAGGAGATAAAGACCATGGAGAGCCCGAACAGGACGGCTCCCCACCAATCGAACGGCGGCGGGTTCTTCTCACGGAAATCCGGGAGCAACGGCAGGATGGCCAGGCCGACGAGCAGGCCGACCGGGATATTGATCAGGAATATCCAGTGCCAACTGGTGAAGGTGACGATCACACCGCCGACGGTCGGGCCGATCAACGGCCCGATGAGGGCGGGCAGCACCACGAAGTTCAGCGCGCGGACCAATTCCCGGCGGGGAAACGCCTTGACGACGATCAAGCGACCGACGGGAACCATCATCGATCCCCCGATTCCTTGAAAAATCCGGCTTGCGACGAGCATTTCCAGCGACGTCGAAGCGGCGCACAAAAGCGAGCCGGCGCAAAACAGGATGATCGAGGAAAAGAATATCCTGCGTGTCCCGAACCGGTCGGAAAGCCAACCGGAAATCGGGATCAGCAACGCGACGGTCAGCATGTAGGCGATAATGACCGACTGCATGCGAACCGGACTCTGTCCGAAATCCCGCGCCATGGTCGGAATCGCCGTATTCAGGATCGTGCCGTCCAGCATGTCCATGAAATACGCCGCCGCGACGAGCCAGACGAGCGTCGAACGCCCTTTCGGTCCAAGGCGTTCCTTCCGCGTGGGCGCTGTATCCGTTTCCATAGGTTCATTCCGTGCCGGAACGGTTTTCCTTGTAGTGCGATTTTCGTATTGAAAATCAGTAGTCGAGCAACTTGCGTAAAACCGTCGGGAGAATGCCGCCGTTACGATAATAGGTCGCTTCGACGGGCGTATCGATTCGCACATGGACGTCGAACGCGGTTTCCGTATAGGTGTCCGGGCCGGTCGACCGTCGGGCACGAACCGTGATTCGACCACCGGGCACGAAATTTTCCGGGATGGGATCGATGGAGAACATTTCCTCGCCGGTGATCCCCAGTTCCTGCCAAGTGACACCTTGGGGCATTTCAAGCGGCAAAACGCCCATGCCGACCAGGTTGCCGCGATGGATCCGCTCGAAACTTTGGGCGATCACGGCACGCACGCCGAGCAACGCGGTCCCTTTGGCGGCCCAGTCCCGGCTGCTGCCGGTCCCGTATTCCGAGCCCGCCAGCACGATCAA
>DOMV01000197.1:872-5158 GCA_003509805.1 Planctomycetaceae bacterium | reverse complement strand
GTGCGTCGTCGGCAGGCGGTTCTTCAACCGGCTGCGCGTCGTCGGCAGGCTGTTCTTCGACGGACCGGGTCGCTTCGGGTGAAATCGACGGAGCCGGGAAACGGAGAGTGCCGCCGGGAAGCGTCGGCAACGTCGGCATCGGCACCATGCCCGTCCCGAAACCCGGGCTCAACAGGTTTTGCCCCGAGGGGTTCGGTGTTCCCGGTACGTTCAGCGGTTGCCGTTGCCGGCGGAACATCGTATTCTTGTTCGCTTCGTAATACGTTCCGATTTCCTCTTGCGTGACCGCGTCCAGCATGGCCGGGGTTTGCGCGGCGACGAAGTACTGGAGCATCATTTTCCGCGGAATGTAAAAACCGCTCGCGGGCGAGTCAGGATCAAACTCGCGGTATTTGTTTTCTTCGAAAAAATTCCTGAGGACCTTTTCGGAAGGTTCGGCGACCGCCTTGGTAAAGGGTTCGACCGCAACGGCGGCGACTTCGACGCCGACCTGCCTATTCATCCGCTGAAACCATCCCCAGCGAAGCGACGGCGGAGTCGAACTGATTTCGATCCGGAACATCGTGTTCATCTGGTTGACGAGAATCTCCTCTTCCAGCAACGCCTGGAGTTGCCGCGAACTGATCCCGGTGTCCCGGAGCGTTTCCTCAAGCAGTTTGTTCGTCAGTTTTTCCTCCGTAATCAACCGCAGATAGTCGGTGACCATGCTTTCGCTGACCACCATTTCCTGATCCTTGGCATGGTTGGCGATCAACCAACGCTGGATCAGCGCTTCCGAGGACGGAATTTCGGCTCCGGCCAACATGCGCAGAACGGGAAAAGCGTTTTGATCTTCCGAAGGTCCGGCCAGCTTACCCGCGAGTTGCCGATAAAACCGGGAAAGCGCCGCCCGGCCCAAGCGGAGGTTCTCAAGCGTCAATTCGTTGATCGAACCGTATTTGCGCGAAGTCGCGATGACGGAAGGTCCACGCGACTGACCCCCTCCCATCAATTGTAAGGCGATCGGGAGAACAATGAAGCTGATCATCGCCATCACACCGAGCGCGGCGAGTGCGACCTTTCGGTTTTTACGAAACTCCTTAAACGGATTGAAACCGGCCATTCCTTGAATCCTTAAATCTGATCCTTGTGTTCGTTACGGATTGATGAAAACACCCGACACGGGTACGGATTTCGCAGATTATACCGATTGTCCGCTACTTAACCAACGGCAATCGCACGGCAATCGCAAAAAATTTTCAAATTTTACGTGTTTTATCACAATTTGGGCAAATTGGGGCGACCAAGCGGCTTGAGTCGCCGAGATTTTCCTTCTCTTTCCGTATGGTTATTTGATATTTTTACAAAAACAGGGCCAGCTTCCATTGACAAAAACCCGCAAAGCCGTTAAGAAACTCCTTGAACCGGGACGGCCCCCGGGCTTCGTGTATGATTTCCCCCATAAAAATACTATCGCTATCTGTTTTCCCAGATACTGTTTTCCCATGAAAAAATCGGACGGTCTGTCGTTGGTCATTGTCGAATCTCCCGCCAAAGCCCGAACCATCGGTCGCTTTCTCGGCGATCAATACTTTGTCGAAGCAAGTATCGGACATATCCGCGATTTGCCGAAAGGGACGAAAGACCTGCCCGAGCAGCACAAAAAAAAGCCCTGGGCCAGGCTCGGGGTCGATGTGGACGATGATTTCAATCCGATTTACGTCGTTCCCGACGATAAAAAGAAGCAGATAAAAAAACTGAAGGATTTGATGAAAGAGGCGACCGGCGTTTATCTCGCGACGGATGAGGACCGCGAGGGAGAAGCGATCAGTTGGCATTTGCTCGAAGTTCTCAAGCCCAAAGTCCCGGTGCATCGCCTCGTTTTCCATGAAATCACGAAAAACGCGATTCTCGACGCGCTGGCCCATCCCCGGAACATCGACAACGACCTTGTCCAGGCCCAGGAAACACGCCGTATCATCGACCGGCTGTACGGGTACGAGGTGTCGCCCCTCCTTTGGTACAAGGTGCTTCCCAAACTCTCCGCCGGGCGCGTTCAAAGCGTCGCGGTCCGGTTGATCGTCGACCGGGAACGTGAACGGCTCGCCTTTCACAGCGCGACCTACTGGGATTTGCTCGGAACCTTCGTCAACGGCAAGAATTTCGACGCGACGCTGGTTTCGGTCGGCGGACGTAAGATACCGAGCGGCAAGGATTTCGATTCGAACACCGGAAAGCCGATCCATTCCTCGCTCCTCCTGCTCGACGAAGCCGGGGCGAATGCGTTGAAAGATCGGCTGTTGAGCGGCACGGCGAGAGGCATCCCGCCCAAAGTCGCCGACATCGAGGAAAAACCGTACACGACAAGGCCCTACGCCCCTTTTACGACAAGCACGCTCCAGCAGGAAGCGAACCGGAAACTCGGTTTCACGGCCCGGACGACGATGAGCTTGGCGCAAAGTCTTTACGAAAACGGACATATCACGTACATGCGTACCGATTCGACCAATCTTTCCGGCGAGGCGATTCGGGCGGCGCGCGAATGGGTCCGAACGCAGTACGGTCCGGAATATCTTCCCGATTCTCCCCGGATTTATGCGACGAAAGTCAAAAACGCCCAGGAAGCGCACGAGGCGATCCGGCCGGCCGGGAGCGTGTTCACCCTGCCGGATTCGTTGCGCAACCAATTGACGTTCGACGAGTTCCGGCTCTACGATCTCATTTGGAAACGGACCGTCGCCGGCCAGATGAACGATGCCAAAGGCCATCGGACGACCATCACGATCGCCATGGAGGATGCGCTCTTCTCGGTAAGCGGAAAAACGATCGAATTTCCCGGGTATTTAAGGGCTTATGTCGAAGGTTCCGACGATCCCGGCGCCGAGTTGGCCGACCAGGACGTCGTGCTCCCGGCCCTCTCGGTCGGACAAACGCTCGATTGCCGGGAATTGACGCCGAAATCGCACACGACCTTGCCGCCGGCCCGGTATTCGGAAGCGTCGTTGACAAAGATACTGACGGAACGGGGAATCGGTCGGCCAAGCACCTACGCCTCGATTATCGAAACCATCTTGAACCGGAATTACGTTTTCAAAAAAGGCAACGCCTTGATTCCCACCTGGGTCGCGTTCGCGGTGTGCCAACTGCTCGAAGAACACTTGCCGGAGCTGGTCGATTACGATTTCACGGCCCAGATGGAGGATCAGCTCGACGCCATCAGCCGCGGCGAATTGGGGCATCGCGATTACCTGAGGGATTTCTATTTCGGCAAGACCGAGGAAACGCCCGGCCTGAAACCCTTGCTCGAAAACAAACGGGAATCAATCGACGCGAGGAATGTCAACCAAATTGAAATCGGAACACCCGTCCCGGCGGACGGCGGCCCGGCGGAACCGGTGTACGTCCGCATCGGCAAGTTCGGTCCTTTCCTGCAACAGGGAGAACGCCGTGCCAGCCTGCCGGACGACCTCCCGCCGGACGAATTGACCCTGGACCTGGCCCTGCGGATACTGGAAAAAGCGGAACAGGGCGACCAGCCGCTGGGGCTGTGCCCGGAAACCGGAAAACCGGTTTATATGAAAAACGGCCGGTTCGGGCCGTACGTCCAGCGTGGAAATGCCGAAGGCGAGGAAAAACCGCAAAATGCGTCCTTGCTCAAAGGAATGGAGCCGGAATCGGTGACCCTCGAAACCGCGCTCGCCCTGCTTTCGCTGCCGCGAACGCTCGGCAACAAAGAGGACGATGACGTACTCGCATCCAACGGACCGTACGGGCCTTACGTCAAATGCGGCAAGGAGACCCGTTCGATTCCGTCGGAAATGTCCCCGCTCACCATTTCGTTGGCGCAGGCGCTGGAACTGCTGGCCCAACCGAAATTCCGGGGACAGCGCGGCGCGGCGAAAAAAACGGAACCGCTCAAAACCTTCGGCGTTTCCCCGGTGACTGGCAAAGAGGTCCGGTTGCTGGCCGGCCGGTTCGGGGCCTATCTCACCGATGGAACGACGAACGTGACCGTCCCGAAAGGGATGGAGCAGGATGAGATCACGTTCGAACGTGCCCTTGATCTCTTGGCCACAAAAGCCGCAAAAGGGCCCTCCAAGCGGCCGACCCGGCGGAAAGCGGCCAAAAAAGCGGTGAAAAAAGCCGTGAAAAAGGCCGTGAAAAAGGCAGCCAAAAAAACGGTAAAAAAGGCCGTGAAAAAAACGATGGGGAAAGCGACGAAGAAAACCTCGACGACGAAAACAGCGAAAACGCGCAAGGCATAAGGGGCCGCTGACAAGGACGCGAGCCGGGAACGGTGTTTCCGG
>DOMV01000197.1:0-851 GCA_003509805.1 Planctomycetaceae bacterium | reverse complement strand
GCACAACCGCCCGCCGCTCGAACAAAACGCTTATATCATTGTACAAACAGAGGTTATAAGCGAGTGAGTGCGGCAGGCAGACGTGACCGAATGTTCGTTTTCACCGCGTTTCCAGGATCTTCCCCTCACGGTCGCGGCTCC
Source organism: Planctomycetaceae bacterium (assembly GCA_003509805.1). GTDB lineage: Bacteria > Planctomycetota > Planctomycetia > Pirellulales > Thermoguttaceae > UBA8133. Next base: position 710 of record DOMV01000197.1, on the reverse strand, counting down.
GACGCCGGATTTTTAGAGGTCCGGCGCGCGATCAGACCCGCCGCGTAACCGGCTTTGAATCCGGCATCGATATTGACGACAAGCACGTTGGCGGCACAACTGTTGAGCATACCGAGCAGCGCGGCGATTCCGCCGAAGCCGGCCCCGTAACCGACGCTGGTCGGGACCGCGATCACCGGGACCGAAACATAACCGCCGACGACGCTCGGGAGCGCTCCTTCCATCCCGGCGACGACGACCACGACGTCGGCTTCTTCTAGGAGCGACAATTTCGCTTGCAACCGATGCGGACCAGCCACGCCGACATCTTGCACGAAAACAACATTTGCGCCGCACCAAAGTGCGGTTTCTTTCGCTTCTTCCGCCACGGGGGCATCACTCGTTCCGGCAGACACGACGGCGATTTTGCCCTCTGTTTTTGTTTCATCCATCGTTGTTTTTGAGAACAACCGAAAAGTTCGTGCGACAGGATTGTAACGAAATGGGCAATTCCATGTCGCAAGTTCTTTCTCTAAAAAAGCCGCTTTCTCGGCGTCAATTCGGGTAGCGAAACCGTCGATGTCGAGTTCGAGCATTTTGCGAAAAATCTTCAGCACGGTTTCCGCCGGTTTTCCCTCGCCATAAATCACCTCAGGAAACCCGCATCGGTCACGCCGATCCAAGTCAAGTTGCACGTTATGGAGATCAGCCATAACGGTTTCTTCGTTATC
>DOMV01000391.1 GCA_003509805.1 Planctomycetaceae bacterium | reverse complement strand
CAGGAAAGGCGGAGTCAGGAAGGGCAATGTCAGGAAGGGCGGCCACTTGCCCGGCTGGAAAGCATCGAACGCCTGGTTTTGGACGACACGTTGCGTCAACCGCTCACGGCTCCCCATGTCGCCTATCTCAAGATCGCCGACGGGTGCGACCGGCTTTGCAGTTTCTGCGCGATCCCGGCCATTCGCGGTCGTTTCGTGAGCAAGCCGCTGGAAACGATCGTCGGGGAAGCCCGAAAACTGGCGGAAAACGGCGTCAAGGAACTCGTTCTCATCGCGCAGGAAACGACGTTTTACGGGAGCGATCTGTACGGCAAACCCCGCCTTGCGGAACTCCTGGAACGCCTCGAAACGGTCGCGGGCATCCGGTGGATCCGGTTGATGTACGCGTATCCGCTCTTTTTCGGCGACGAACTCCTTGAACGGTTCGCCGCGGCCGGAACAAAATTGTTGCCGTACATCGATATGCCCCTGCAACATGCCAACGATACGATTTTGAAACGGATGCGTCGCGGCATCGATCGGGCCGGGATGGAGGCGTTGCTGGAGCGGCTCCGTTCGAACATCCCGAATCTCGTGTTGCGGACGTCGTTGATCGTCGGTTTTCCCGGGGAAACGGAGGCGATGTTCGATGAATTGGTCGCCTTTGTGAAACGTTGGCGTTTCGATCGGGCCGGGATTTTTCCGTTTTCGTCGGAAGCGGGAACCGTCGCGGCGCGTCTTGACGGCCATGTTCCCCAATCGGTGATCGACCTCCGTTTTCGCAAGTTGCAAAACCTCCAGCGCCGGATCATGAACCGTTTCGCGGCGGCCCGGACGGGAAAAACACTCGACGTTCTTATCGACGGCCCTGTGGTCGAAGACGACGGAAATCCGGTTGAAAACGTTTTTGTCGGAAGAACTTATGCCGACGCTCCCGAGGTCGATCCGCTCGTGTACGTTACCGGACATGCGGAAGTCGGCGCGATCGTTCCTTGTGAAATCGTCGATGCCCGGGACGGAAATCTTATCGGGGTCGTTTCCTGAATCATCCCTGAAAATTCCGAATTCCGGGCAGTAGACCGCAAACGGCCTGAAACTACGGCTTGAAACGGTTTCCGCGACCAATCGCCTGCCGCGCGTATGATTCGTTTATGTACTTGTCTGGACGGATGTTAAAGGCGAGTGAGTGCGGCAGGCAGACTTGACCGAAAGTCCGTTTTCATCGCGTTTCCAGTATAATTCCCGCCCTTGCTTACGTTTTATGAACGCGGCGAGTATAATCGGGAGAAACAGACGCCGTCACCGCCATTGCGGCGAGTACGCCCCCGTTCCGGCTGTTGGTCCCAAACGTACCGGTTGACACCGTTTATGGTGATACACGATGCAAATAGATTCACTCGACGCCTATCTTGTTCGTTTACCGCTCAAAAAACCGTTCCGGATGGGAGACATTCCGCTGGAATCGATCGAAACCGTGATCGTTCACATGCAAAGCGGCGGTGTGTCCGGTTGGAGCGAGGTATTTCCGGGAAACGAACCGATCCTGACCGCAGCCTGGTCGCGCGGGGTCTTTTCCGTCCTGACCGAATGCCTGTTTCCGCGCATCAAACAGGCGTCGCGCATTGATTCGACCGACCGGCTCGCGGAATTGCTCGCCCCGCTCAAAGGCACCCGTCATGCCAAGGCGACGCTTGATATGGCCTGGTGGGATTTGCAAAGCCGCTTGGACGGGAAGCCGCTCCACACGGCGATCGGCGGAACCCGGGAAAACGTCGAAACGGGACTCGTGTTCGACCGGTACGACGATCGCAACCGCTTTCTCGACGACCTGGACCGTGCCGTCGACGAGGGATATCGCCGGATCACCCTCAAAATCCGGCCCGGCTGGGATATCCAGATGCTTTCCCGCGTTCGCGCCTCCCATCCGATGCTGATGATTCAATGCGATGTCGAGGAGTCGCTCGACATGGAAAAGCATTCCGATACGATCTACCGTTTTGACGATTTCATGCCCGCCCTGCTTGAACAGCCGCTCGCGGCAAGCGAGTACGTAGGCCACGCGATGCTCCAGGATTCCCTGCGAACGACCATTTGTCTGGACGAATCGATCACCACGCCGCACCAGGCGGAAATCGCCCTCGATTTGCGAAGCGCGGGAACATTCTGCCTCAAGGCGGGAAAAATGGGCGGCCTGAGCGCCGCCAAACAGATTCACGATGCCGCGGTTTCCGCCGAGGTGGATTGTTACAGCGGCTGCGAAATTCTTTCCTCGCTCGGGTATCGGTTCGTTTTGGCGATCGCCTCGCTCAAAGGCTGTGAATTACCCGCCGATTATGTACGTGCCGGGGAGTATTTCGAAAACGATCCGGGCATCCCGCTCCTGCCGCAGTTGGTGGAAACGCAAAAGGAACAGGATGAAAAAGAACGTGTGGAACACGAATCCGGCGAATCGGTCCATTTTTACGATGAAAACGGCAATCCCGTCATGGACAGGCCGATCATCGCGACGGGCCCCAATTTGCTGAAACAATGCCGCCGCCGAATCATTCCGCTTTGGGCGGAACCGGGAATCGGTTTCGATCCCGACCTGCAATTGATCGAATCGCTCGCCGTCGCGAAAGCCTCGATGTGATAGACGTGCCGCCCGGTACGGTGTTGACGCGCCGGCGGCTACAAACGCTTGCCCCGACATTCCCATGCAACTCTCGATCGTCATTCCGCTCTACGATGAAGAAGCAAGCCTGCGCCAACTTCATGCCGAAATCGCCGAGGTGGCCGAAACGAACGGATACGAAATGGAAATCCTCTTCGTCGACGACGGCTCGACAGACGGCTCGTGGGACCTGGTCGAACAGCTTGCCCGGGAAGACCCCCGGGTCCGCGGCGTCCGTTTCCGCCGTAATTTCGGCAAGGCGGCCGCGCTGAACGCGGGTTTCGAAGCCGCGCAAGGCGAAATCGTTATCACGATGGACGCCGATTTACAGGATGATCCGAAAGAAATCCCCAAATTTCTCGCCCTGCTCGGTACGGGCTTCGACGTCGTTTCCGGATGGAAACAGGTCCGCCACGATCCCTGGCACAAGGTGATCCCGTCCCGCTTTTTCAACGGGATGGTCGGTTTCATGACCGGCGTGAAACTGCACGATCATAATTGCGGCATGAAAGCGTATCGCCGGGAAATTTTCGAGGAGGTCCACCTGTACGGCGAACTGCATCGTTTCGTGCCGGTGCTGGCCGCCGCGCGGGGCTATCGGGTCGGCGAGAAAACGATTGACCACCGGGCACGACGATTCGGGCGGTCGAAGTACGGCTTCACCCGTTTCGTCAAGGGCTTTCTCGATTTGTTCACGGTATGGTTCATCACCGGGTACGGTCAACGCCCGCAACACCTGATGGGAACGCTCGGCTTGATCGCCTTTACGATCGGCTCGGTTTTGCTCGCCTGGCTGGCCGCCCAGTGGTGTGGGAGCCGGCTTTTCTTCAGCCCGGAAAACTACGTTCATCTCGGCGGCAAACCGGCCGTGATTTACGGCGTCGGCCTGATGCTGCTCGGCGGTCAGTTGCTTTCCATGGGTATCATCGCGGAATTGTTCGTCGCCTATCAAAACCGGACGAGCAAAGGATACTCCGTCAAGAGTCGGACCAACATGGAAGATAGATGATGGAAGATAGGTGATGGAAGATATTGACTTTTTCGGTTTCGCGACCGAGAATACGGTAGATCGTGACCGATGCCGTAGATTATCCCGATACAAGGAGAAAACTCATGAGTTGCCAGTTGTCCCGTCGCGAATTGCTCAAAGCCTCCACCGTCGCGGGTGCGGGCGCCCTGTTCCTCCCCCGCAATATTCTCGCACAAGGCGAATCGCCGAATGAAAAACTGGACGTCGCTCTGATCGGTCTCGGAAATCAGGGCGGATTTCAAGTGGGCGGCATGGAGCAAACCAGGCAGAACGTCGTCGCCCTGTGTGACGTCGACGACCGGATGGTCAACCAGAGAAAGGCGGCCGAGAAATTCCCCGGAGCGAAGCGATTTTACGATTTTCGTCAAATGTACGACGAAATGCTCGAAAAAATCGACGCCGTCTGCGTCAGTACGCCGGATCACACGCATTACCATCCGGCCATTTTCGCGATCCGGGCCAAAAAGCACGTTTATTTGGAAAAACCGATGGCCCACAGCGTCGCGGAATGCCGGATCATCACCGAAGAAGCCGCGAAATACGGGGTGGCGACCCAGCTCGGCTGCCAGCGTCACACGATTCCGAACATGGCCCGGGTCGTCGAATTGGTCAAAGGCGGTGCGATCGGCGAGGTTCGCGAGGTTTATTCCTGGTTCGGTGGGGATCGCGGTATGCCCGCCTTGCCGGAGAAGGAAGCGACTGCGCCCGCCGAATTGAAATGGGATCTCTGGCTCGGCCCGGCGGCGGATCGCCCCTACGCGGTTTCAGTCGTCAATGGAAAAGCGGACCAACCGACTTATGCCCCTTACAATTGGCGGTTCTGGTGGGATTTCGGGACCGGCGAAACCGGTAACTGGGCCTGCCACATTCTCGACATTCCGTATTGGGCGCTCGACCTGAAATATCCGATCAAAGTGGCCGCGACCGGTCCGGAAATCGACGAGCAGCGCACCCCGAAAGAAATGCATTGCACGTTCGTCTATCCGGAGCGCGGCGACCTGCCCGGCGTGACGCTTTACTGGTCGCACACGAAAAACCCGCCGTGCAAGGCGAAATACGAACTGAAAAACGAATACGAAGGCGGTATCAAGTTCGGCCACATGAACAACCTGTTCGTCGGTTCCAAGGGAATGTTGCTGGCCGGTTTCGACAAGCATGTCTTGCTGCCGGAAGAAAACTTCGCCGATTTCAAGGTCCCGGAACCGACCATCCCGAAATCGCCGGGTTTTCACCGGGAATGGATCGACGCCTGCAAAGGCGGGACGCCGGCGACATGTAATTTCTCCTATTCGGGCCCGATGGCGGAAACCGCGATTCTTGGCAACACGGCGTACAGGGCGGGCCGGAAATCCTTCGACTGGGACGCGGAGAAGATGGTGGCGGTCGATTGCCCCGAAGTCCAGGCCGCACTCAAACCGGAATTCAAAAAGGGCTGGGCCTATTGACGTTATACTGGAAACGCGATGAAAACGGACATTTGGTCAAATCTGCCTGCCGCACTCACTCGCTCCCAACTTTTGTTAGCATAAGCATTTACGCGGATGTTGCGGTGAGTGCAACAAGCGGTCGTCACCAAACAACCTATTGCACCGCGTTTCCAGTATACGTTGATTTTACGTTGATGTTTCGTTGATTTGCCGCACCGCGAAGCCGCGCCGTCCCGTCCTGTCGAGACGACGCGATCTGGCATGGCGATGCCGCCCTCTTTTTCGAGGGAACCTCTAAGAATCCGCTTACGAGCCGCGGCGCAAACCGTTGGCCGAAAAGTCCCTCTTGCATTGTCCGGGAAAAGAGGTATAATTCGCAATCCTTCTATTATCGACGTAAGCGTGTTCACTGTAAGGCGTTGGGCCACGGTTGCCGGTCGCACGGGAAATTGTGTGCTCTTCCGTTCGTTTACGTTTCCGTTTGGGCTTCAACCAATTGCAGTATATTTCATGCTCGTTATCAAAAACAACACCCGTGAGGCGGGTCAAGGCTCCATGTCCGCAATAAGCAATTTACGTAATATCGGCATCTCCGCGCATATCGACTCCGGAAAAACGACCTTGAGCGAACGCATCCTTTTTTACACCGGCAAATCGCACAAAATGGGCGAAGTGCATGACGGCGGTGCGACCATGGACCACATGGAACTTGAGCAGGAGCGCGGAATTACGATTTCCAGCGCCGCGACCCATGTCCGCTGGGGGGACACCGAAATCAACCTGATCGATACGCCCGGACACGTCGATTTTACGGTCGAAGTCGAACGTTCCCTGCGCGTACTCGACGGGGCGGTGCTTGTCCTGTGCAGCGTCGGCGGCGTCCAGGCCCAGTCGATTACGATCGATCGCCAAATGAAACGGTACGGCATTCCCCGGATTGCGTTGGTCAACAAGATGGACCGAACCGGGGCCGATCCCGAGCGGGTCGTCCGCCAGCTCAAGGAAAAACTCGATTGCGACGCCCTGTTGACGCAAATGCCGATTGGCAGGGAACAGGATTTCGAGGGCGTCATCGACCTGGTCGAGGGGAAGGCGATTTATTTCGACGGTTCGCAGGGGGAAAAATTGCGAATCGAAGCCGTCCCGGCCGCGTTGAGCGACGAATTCAGGAAAAAACGGCAATTCATGCTGGAATCCCTGTCCATGTTCAGCGACGAATTGATGGAAATCCTGCTCGAAGGCGAGGAACCGTCGATCGAACTGCTTCACCATGTCATCCGGCAAGCGGTTTGGGCCCGGCAGCTCACGCCGGTTTTCATGGGAACCGCCTACCGCAACAAGGGAATTCAACCGTTGCTCGACGCGATCGCCCGTTATCTGCCTTCGCCGCTCGATTGCGATTATCATGCCTGGAAAAACGACGACCGACGGGACGGCGCCGAGAAAACCGAGGACGATCAATTGACACTCCTGCCCGATCCGGCCCGACCGGGCGTTTCCATGGCCTTCAAAATCGTCGAAGATCCCTACGGAACGCTTACCTATATGCGGATATACCAGGGGACGCTTCGCAAGGGAGAATCCTATTACGACCAGCGGTCGGGCGAAAAACAACGGATCAGCCGTATTTTCCGGATGCATGCCGATCAGCGGGAAGAACTGGATACCGCCGAGGCGGGCGACATTGTCGCGGTCATCGGGATCGATTGCAGCAGCGGGACGACCTTTGCCGCCGAACCGAATTATTGTACGCTCGAATCGATGTTCGTGCCCGATCCGGTCATCCAAATCGCGATCAAGGCGAAGCAGAGCAAGGATGCCGACCGGCTCGGCAAGGCGCTTTACCGGTTCCGCAAGGAAGATCCGACGCTTTCGATCACGACCGACCCTGAAAGCGGCGAAACGCTCATCGCCGGCATGGGCGAACTGCATCTCGACGTCTATATCGAGCGGATACGCCGTGAGTACAAGGTCGATGTCGAAACCTCGGCCCCCAAGGTCAACTACCGCGAAGCGCCGACCGTCGCCGTCGATTTCGACGTCAAACACAAAAAACAATCCGGCGGAAGCGGCCAGTTTGCCCATATCGTCGGCCGGATGGCGCCCATTCCCGAAGACGCCGAAACGAAGGAAACCTTCCTGTTCGAGCAGAAAATAGTCGGCGGAACCATTCCTTCGAACTACATCCCCGCGATCGAAAAAGGATTTCGCCAATCGTTGGACAAAGGCCCCGTTGCGGGTTTTCCCGTGGTCGGCCTGCATATCCTTGTGGACGACGGCTCGTATCACGACGTCGATTCGAGCGACCTGGCTTTCCGTATCTGCGCCCAAACGGCCCTGCGCGAAACGTTTCCGAGAATGAAACCGGCGCTGTTGGAACCGATTATGAAGCTGGAAATCGAGTGTCCGAGTCAATTCCAGGGCAACGTGGTCGGCGACCTGACCTCGCGCCGCGGGATGATCTCCATTACGGAAACGCTCGGCGCCGTCTGCCGGATCGAAGGGGAAATCCCGCTTGCCGAGGCGTTCGGTTATTCGACGACGCTCCGGAGCATGACCCAAGGGCAGGG
>DOMV01000343.1:12203-15929 GCA_003509805.1 Planctomycetaceae bacterium | reverse complement strand
CACACCGTCGGACGAGAAGAACAGGCGTCCGCCAACTGTCCCGGCTCGCCCCCGAGACTCCCAAGCAACCCCCGCTCCCCGGACGGAAGGAACTCCCCGGCAAACGGCACAACGATCCGCACAGCGCCCCGCACAGCCGCAGAAGCAGGATCGACCGCCGATGCTCGGCCAACCGAACGGTCCCAAGCGGCCGGACACTTCCACGGAAAAGGGATATGCGGATCGAAACGGTTTTGTACGCTCCGATACGGAACGGGTTTCGGAGCGAATGGAACGGATCAAGCAGGATATGCAACGATCTCAGAACCGCCCGTCCGAGGGGCGATCCGATTTTGTCCGACCGGAACGGTCACATCCGGAAAACGCCCGGCCCGATCGTGTGGCAGACCGGCCGTCAGACCGGTTCCGACCGGAATTTTCCGGCAAACCGGGCGAACGCGGCGATCGCTTCCGGCTCGAACAATCCGATGGTCCTTCTTCTCGTGGCAAACGAATCGTGATTGATCGCGACACCCTCGCGGGAAAACGTCCGTCCGGGGATCGGTACGAACCGCCGCAATGGCGAGATCGGCCAAAACATCCCGGTCATTTGGATTATTCGGATCGTCCTGATTTCCGTCGTCCCGGCGATCATCGTTTCGATGACCGTTCCGGAACCGGTTGGATTCCTCATCGGTCGGCCGGCCCGCCCCCGGGATTTTCCGCCAACCAATGGAATCGGTACCGGGGGGGCAATCTTCCGTGGATCGATTACCGGCTCGGTTTTTGCCGTGGTTTTCACGGATACGATCGCTATTGGACGCCGAACTGGTATGGACGCCATCCTTATGCGTGGCGACCGCCCGTTCCTTGCAATTGGTGGAGCGCCCCGCTGTGGAGGCACACCTGCGGCTGGATCGGCATCCGCACTGTTTTCGCAGGCGTCGCTCCGATCTATCAGCCGGTCCATGTCGCGCCGATCGTTTATGACTACGGCACAAACGTCGTTTATCGTCAACAGACGGTTTATGTCAACGAGGAACCGGCGGGAACGGCGGCCGAATATTACGCGGCGGCGCTTGCGCTTGCCGGAAAAGGAGCTTCCGCGAATTTCGGAAACGGCGCAGCCGCTTTGAACGAAGAATGGATGGCGCTCGGTTCATTCGCGATTTTGGAAGATGTCGACATGCCGGACGCCAACCAGGCTTCCGTCCTGCAAATCGCGGTCAACAAGCAGGGCATCCTTCGCGGCAATCTGTACAATCCCGTCGATGATTCGCTTGCCCCGATCGAAGGCGCCGTTGATTCGGCGACGCAACGGGCCGCGTTTTACGTCGTCGGGGAAGACGCCTCCGTGGTTGCCGAGTGCGGAATCTGGAATTTGACCGAAGACACGCTTTCGATGCAGGTACACATCGGTCCCGGAGAAACGAACATCCTCACGCTCCTTCGGCTGAGCCCGCAGGCAGAACAGTGAAACCGTGGAGTGAAATCGTGCGGTGAAACCAATCCGTGTTCACGGCCTATGCTGGAAACGCGGTGAAAACGAACGTTTGGCCCGGTCCGTCTCGCTTGATTTCAGCGTCCCTCCGGTTCAGCGCATCTCATACTCGCTGTCGAAGGCGGAATCCGGCGATTCGGCTTTTCTCGCCGCCGACAGGACCTCACGAAACTTTTCCCGTAAAAACGAACGGATATCCCGGGCGCTTTCCATTTCCATGACGGCGTCGGCGATTCGTTCGCATTCGGGGATCTCGACGAGCCCGCAAATTCTTTTGATTTCCGTGAGCGACGCCGGGGCACAACTGAATTGCCGCAAACCGAGACCGAGGAGCAGCATCGTATACAGCGGGTTGCTGCTCATTTGGCCGCACAGGCTGATCGGAACGCCGTTGTTGTTGGCGACCGAAATCGCGTATTTGACGAGGTAAAGGACCGCGGGATCTTCCGAATTGAAGAGATGATTGACGTCCCGGTTGCTGCGGTCGACCGCGAGGGTGTATTGGATCAGGTCGTTCGTCCCGATGCTGAAAAAATCGACTTCCTTGACAAACCGTTCGATCATCAGGATGGCCGCGGGAACTTCGAGCATCATGCCGACATGGATCGCATGGTGAAACGGGATTCCCTCTTCAAGCAGTTCGTCTTTGACATCCGCGAGGATCATTTTCGCCTGGCGCAGCTCAAGGATGGTCGCGATCAGCGGGAACATGATCCGTATCTTCCCGTAAACGCTCGCCCTGAGAATGGCGCGAAGCTGGAGGCGGAACATATCGACATTACGCAATGAAAGCCGGATGCTCCGCAATCCCAAAGCGGGGTTTTTTCCCTCGGAGGAGGGGTCGAACGACGTAGGGGAATCCAGAACCTTGTCGGCTCCCAGATCGTAGGTGCGGATCGTAATCGGCCTGCCCTGAACCGCTTCGGCGACCGTTTTGTAAACGTGGAAGTGATCTTCTTCGCTCACGTAACGATCCCGACCTTGGAGGAGATAGAGAAACTCGGTCCGGAACAGCCCGATCCCGTCGGCGCCGCGCTGGAAGCACTGCGGCGCTTCGAACGGGAATTCGATATTGGCGAGCAATTGGACCCGGATCCGGTCATGGGTTCTCGCTTCCTGGTCGGCAAGCGAATCGGAAAGCCGGATGGCAAGCGATTGGGCCGCTTCGATCTTCCGCCGATAACGATTCAACGTTTCTTCGTCGGGTTGCGCGATCACTTCGCCGTTTTCGCCGTCGATAATGATCATATCGCCGTCGACGACCTCATTCAGGAAGGGCCCGACACCGACGACCGCCGGCAGTCCCAGCGCCGCGGCAATGATCGCCGTGTGTCCCCCCGGTCCGCCCTGCTCCGTTGCAAAGCCTTTAACGATATCGACATCCAGATTTGCCGTCTCGCTCGGTGTCAGGTCGGAAGCAAGCAAGGCGATCGGATTGTCGAGTTTACGCAACCGTTCACGCCGCACGCCCAAGAGGAGCTGCAAGAGGCGTTTTTCGATGTCGAGAATGTCGTTGCCTCGCGCGGCAAGGTAGGAATTGTCGTGCCCGCGAAAAATGGCGACATATTTGTGCATCGTTTCGCTGACGGCATATTCGGCCGTGTGCCGAAATTCGCGAATCAGCGACTCGATCTCCAGAATCAGCTTCGGGTCGTTCAGTATCTGGAAATGGGCCTCGAAGATGTCGCCGTATTTCCGCCCGATCGCGTCGGTAATGGAATCACGGCTCGCAATGACTTCCTCCTGCGCCTCGGCGACGGCTTTTTTGAATCGGGCGACTTCCGCGTCCAAAGCGTTTCCCTGGACATATTGCAACGGAATACGAACCCCTTCCGCAGCCAAGACAAAAGCCTGACTGATCGCAATCCCGGGAGAAACGGCGATACCTTGAAAGGATTTCATCGGAGTCTAATCCAATTCTTCGTCATCTAATTCTTTGAAGCGAACGGTAAAAAGCTCAAGAATGGCGTCCATGGCCTGATCGGCGTCCTCTCCCGCCGCCTCAATCCGGATCCGGTCTTCTTTGGCGGCCCCCAAGGAAAGCAATTCAAGAACGCTTCGCGCGTCCGCCGTTTTGCGATCGCGTTGTTTGTGGACGAGAATCTGCGAGGAAAATGCCATCGCGGTTTTGGCCAACATCGTGCTGATGCGCGCATGGAGACCCGACTTGTTGTTGACGACAACCTCTTCCACTCTTTTCAGGGCGGTCTTCGGCATGTTATTATTCAAAGCCGTTTGATGGTATC
>DOMV01000343.1:11042-12151 GCA_003509805.1 Planctomycetaceae bacterium | reverse complement strand
CTGTCCGCCACGGACACGGCTTCGGGAAGGGGCAAGGGTTTCCAGCACAAAACGAAGGATTCGAAGTCCGTCGAAAAAGACGATTCGAAACGACACTTTCGAAGAACGGGAACACATCCGCTTATCTTCCGAAAACGTTGTCGTCGGCTTCCTTGAGCAAGGTCAAGATATCATCCTGCGTCTTCGCCTGCTTGAGAAACTTGCAGAACACGTCGTCCTTGAGTTGACGGGTGATGTGCTCCAAAGCGCGGAGGTGTTCGCTCGGGTGATCGAGCGGCGAAACGATGAGGAAAAACAGGTAAACCTTTTCCCGGTCGAGACTGTCGAAATCGACTCCTTCATGCGACACGGCAACGGTTCCGACCAGTTTTTCGACACTGACATGTTTCGTGTGCGGAACGGCAATTCCGCGCCCGATTCCGGTGGAACCGAGTTCTTCACGTTTGACGATCGCCTTGAAGATTCCTTCGAACTCGTCATTTTTAATCCCGCCGGCATCGCGAAGCGACTCGGCCATTTCACGTATCACGTCCAATTTATCGGTTGCTTTCACCTCGGCGCGGACGGCCTGGGGCAAGATAAAATCAGCGAATTTCATTCAAAAAGCTCCTTGGAAAATCAAAAAAACAGTAAACGCGTCGACTTTCGATCAACGACCATTAAAGAATGTAAAATAAAGAAGACAAACACGGCGGGACCATCAAGGTTTCGGGGCCATTGAGGTTTCCCGCGGCTCTTCTCGAAAAAAACACCTGTCCGAAGGGGCGGACATCCCGATGCGGCGCCGATCCCCCGGGCGTTGCTTCTGTGACGATCCAAGGACGACCGTCGTGTACCCGCAGTCGGGGGCCTGCCGGAATGCGTCCGTGTCCGTGCGGCGAGCAACCGGTTTCAGTCCATACTGGAAACGCGATGAAAACGAACATTTGGTCACATCTGCCTGCCGTACTCACTCGCCCCTAACTTATGTTTATGTAACGGCATAAACGGATCGTTCGAGCGGCAGGCGATTGCTCGCGGGAACGGTTTCATGCCGTTTACGGTGTATACTGGAAACAATTGAAATTTCCCGAAGCCGGTCGCGTGCCGCGACGGGCGGTAGGCTCCCG
>DOMV01000343.1:10269-11003 GCA_003509805.1 Planctomycetaceae bacterium | reverse complement strand
CAACCGGCTTCGGTATAAAACCGTATGAGCGGGCGACAAATCATTCTTCGGAAATCGTTCCGTCCACTCGTTCGGGCCGGTTATGGTTTTGGATACGCTCCTTGTATTTTCGAATTTGTTGTTCGATCTTGTGAATCGCCTGGTCGAGACAACCGAACATGTCATCGGAACTGTAAGAGGCTACGAAATCATTTTTGTGTTCGGCGGATACGAGCAACTCAATCTTCGGCAGGTCCGATTTTTCCAGATCGACAGTCACTTCGACCGAGGTAAGGCGTTCGAACAATCGACCTAGTTTTTCCACTTTCGCGCGGATTTTCGACTGCGAAGCCTCACTCAGATCTCCGTGTCGCACCGATATCTTGATTTGCATGATCCCGATTCTCCTGAAAGTTGATATGCCCGCGGCAGGAAAGCGGAACAACGCCGCGTTCAACCGACTACCGCACGATCCGAGGCGGATTAAAAGGGAACCAGCCCCGCGGCACGCATAAATTATACCGTTTTTCCCATACATGATAATCCGGCCCCCCTGACTATTTTTTGGAAAATAGCCGCCGTTCTCAACTCCCGGGTTCCGCAATTTACGGTTTATTCGTGAAATCCCCCCGGTCGCAAGAATTTTCCGCGCCCGGAGAGCAAGGGAGGAATACCCGCACGCCATACGCGCATCTTGTACCGTAAACGGCAGGATAATCCCCTCGCGCACAATCCCGCGCACAGTCCCGCGCATA
>DOMV01000343.1:9052-10127 GCA_003509805.1 Planctomycetaceae bacterium | reverse complement strand
CCGGGAACACGGTTCCCGGCGCGGGCCCCCATCGCCATTTCACGATATCGTTTATCGGGAATAAAACGTTTCGACGACCAGCCCTGTCGAATCCCGGACCGTTTCGGCCAATCGATCCAGTTCCTCGTCGGAAAGTGGGCCGATTCCCGCGTCCGGCGTTTTCCGGGCAATGGTATAAAGCTGGATGCGAAGAATCGTTCCTCCTTCGTCCCGAATAGCCCGGAGCCGGTCCGTGTAGGCGGCGAGTTCCCCGGCGGAAATGATCGCATTTTCCCGGCGAAACAGGCAGGTTTGTATCACCACGGGCCGTTCCTTCGCGGTCAGGAGAATGTTTTCCTGAATTCCGGCCAACGGTATGCGTGATCGCGAAACGACGTTGTGGAAGGCTTCCGTTCCGGCATCCAGTTTTGCCCAAATTTCGCCGTTTGCCTCCGCGAGGCGGGCGACCGCCCGGCGAACACCCGGCAAATGCAACCGTGTCGCGTTTGTAATGAGCACCAGTTTTGTCGTGGAAGGACAGAATTCACGGCGAACACGAAGGGCGATTTCCACCGCTTCCGGAAAACAGTCGGCCAACGTCGGTTCCCCGTCGCCGCTGAACGCGATATCCTTCAATTGACGCCGTTCCGGAGCCGTTTGCGCAAAATGCCCACCGGAACCCGCGATCCCGGAATGGGCAACCTCTTCGAAGATCGCTCCCGAGAGAACCGTTTCGACCGTTTTCCGAAGTTCGCTTTCCAAAAGGAACAAATCGACATGCTCCGGTCGATACGGCAAAGAAGCAAGCGTTCCCTTGGGTTGTTCGCCCGGCGTATCGGCGAGAACCTGGCAGTAAACACACGCAAAGGTACAACTTCCGTCCGGGTTGATATTGATGCCGATCGACACCCCGCCGCTACGTCGGCTCACTACGGGGTAAACGTATTTCGATTCACCGAACCGTCGCGGATGGTACTGGGTCGGAAACGGAGGATGTTTGGGCATTTTATGCAAAAGAGACGATATGTATCCGGGCAGGGAATGTTTCACGAGCCGGGAATGATACGGGTAATGCGGTGAAATTGATTGTTTGGTG
>DOMV01000343.1:7362-8976 GCA_003509805.1 Planctomycetaceae bacterium | reverse complement strand
CTTGACCGAATGTCCGTTTTCCTCGCGTTTCCGGTATACTTGCCGCAACAATCATTCCTTCGCGGGTCGAGCCGAAAGCCGTTGAAGCGCCGAATTGAACAATTGAATCGTAAGTGGGTCGTGGATCGGAGGTTCCATCATGCTGACATAATAACACTCCTGGAGTTCGGCGGTCGCGGCATCGCTTTGATTCATGCAGGCGTAACACCATGCCAGGCCCGCCAGACCGAGCGCCCGATATTCAGGCCACGCATCGCTCATGTCGGCAAACTCCTGAAAAAGCAGCATCGCCCCGCCTGGATTGTTATCACGGAAATCGATTCGGAGAATTTGGCGTTTTGCCTTGATTTCCCAGATGACCGCCGCATCCGGGAAATAGGTAATCACCGCCCACCACGCATCCTGTCGTTGCTGCGAATCCTCCGACTTCAGCCGGCAGGCGTACAACCATTGCTCGGCGACGTCGTTCTTCCGGGGAACCGTGATAACTTCCGGTTTCTTAAGCGGTTGCGGCTGAAAATGAATTGCCGTGTATGTTGCCGAACCGGCGAGAAAAAAGGGAAGAAAGAAATAGATCGCCAAAAAAGAAAGCGTACTTCGCAACCGGCGGGCGGATTCTTTCCGCATCACGTTTCCCAAGCGTTCGGTCGCCCCGATGATCGCGTTTTGTTCCGGATCGAGCGGGCAATCGTTCCACGAAGCCGGATCAATGCCCGCGGGAAGCCTGCCCGGGTACTGTATCTGCTGGAGTTTCAACTCCTTCCTTAATTCCAGGAACGATGGAAAACGTTGTTCCGGTTGTTTGGCGATCATTCGGTGAACGATCCGGGCCAGTGACGGTGGAATGTCGGAGCGGAGGAGTTCGAGCGGTTTCGCCGGCGTGTTCACATGAGCCAGCGCGATGCTTAACGAGGTTTCCCCTTGGAAGGGCGGTCGCCCGGCAAGGGCGTGATAGGCGGTGATCCCGAGTGAATACATGTCGCTCCGAAAATCGAGCGATTTTCCCTGCGCCTGCTCGGGGCTCATGTAAAGCGGCGTTCCCACGGTCATCCCGGTTTGTGTCAGCGCCGGCGAAGGGGCTTCATCGAACGTGAGCAGCCGCGCGAGACCGAAGTCCGCCACTTTGACTTCGCCCGAGTCGCCGATGAGGATGTTTTCCGGTTTGATGTCGCGATGGACGATTCCTTCGGTCGAGGTTTTTTCCAAAGCCGAGGCGACCGGCCAAAGAATCGAAACGACCCGCTCGGGGGAAAGCGACCCCTGTTTCTCGATCAACTGGAGGAGATTGGAGCCCGGAACATATTCCTGGGCGATGAAATACCGGTCTTCCGACAGGCCGACTTCGTAGACGTGGACGATGTTCGGGTGCGTGATCCGCGCAACCGCCTTCGCCTCATGGGTGAACCGTTTGACGTACGATTCGTCCGACGAAAGTTCCCGTTTGAGAATTTTCAACGCGACCCGGCGGGAAAGCGATTGCTGTTCCGCCAGGTAGACATCGGACATCGCGCCGGCACCCAGGTGCCGAAAAATGTGGTAGTCCCCAAATTGTCGGTCAAGAAGCTCGGACAAAATATACTGGAAACGCGGTGAAAACGAACATTCGGTCAAGTC
>DOMV01000343.1:1541-7310 GCA_003509805.1 Planctomycetaceae bacterium | reverse complement strand
GGGATTGTTCGCGGGAGGATTATCTTGCCGTTCGAAGTATATCTACCCGTCGGCAATCGTTCGGTGGTCGATCGGAAGGAGAATGGGCTCGGGGGTATCCCGGCGCCCCATTTTATGCTATAAACACCGGAGAATCAACCGCGGGCCGATTTTTCCCGAAACCGGTCCGGCGCCCGCGACTGAAGCGCCCGATCGTTGCCCGGGAAACGTGCCTGAGAAACGGGCCCGGGAAATGTCACCCCACGCCTTCCATGAATATTTCGGATCAATTGGAACGCCATTTCGACGCTTACGACCTTTTCGGGCACGGAACGGTAATCGCCGTCTCCGGAGGGGCCGACAGCGTCGCGCTGCTGCGGGCCTTTGCGGCATACGCCCGTCGAACAAAAGCGGTTCCCGGGCGTTCCCTGGTCGTTGCCCACCTTCATCACGGATTGCGGGAAACGGAGGCGGACGCTGACGCGGAATTCGTGCGAAAACTCGCGGAAACGACCGGATTGCCCTACGTGGAACAACGTGTGACGCCCGGCCGGATCGTTTCGGAAAAAAACGGGAGCCTGGAGGATTCGGCCCGACGGTTCCGCTACGATTTCCTGCGGAAAACGGCAGAAAAACAAGGGTTCCGGTACGTTGCGACCGCGCACACGCGAGACGATCAGCTCGAAACGGTCCTCCATCGAATCATTCGCGGAACCGGAATCGCCGGCCTGCGCGGCATCCCGGTTGTGCGGCGTTTGTCCGAAGCCGTGACGTTGGTTCGTCCCCTCCTGGCGGTCGATCGTGCCGCGATTCTCGCTTATCTCCGTTCGCTTCACCAGCCTTTCCGTACGGACGTTTCGAACACGGATTTACGGCACACCCGCAACCGCATTCGCAACCGTTTGCTTCCGTTGCTCCGTGACGAATTCAATTCCCGCGTCGACGAGGCGATCCTCCGGCTTGCCGTTCATGCCCGGGAGGAGCGGACGCTCATTGATTCCCGGGTCGAAGGCTTGCTGGAACAGAGCACCCTGCGCGCGGCTCCCGATACGGTCACGCTCGACCGGGAGCGGCTTCATCGGGAACCGGACTTCCTGATACGGGAAATGTTGCTCCTGGTCTGGCGGGAAAGAAACTGGCCGCTCCGGCACATGGGGTCCCGGGAATGGAACGCCTTGACCGCGATGCTCCGCCATCCGCCGGGACTCAGGCGGGAATTTCCCGACGGCATCCTTGCCGAAACCCGGGACGACGGCGATTTGACGCTCACGAAAAGAAAAGCCCATATCAATACAACAGATTTGCCATGTCCGATCCACGCACCGAATTGATACGTCGCATTCATCAATCACCGACGGAGTTGGTTCTCGCCATCACCGGCGGCGGGAGCCCCGTCATCGGCGATCTCCTGTCCGTCCCCGGCGGAACGCGCACGCTCCTCGAAGCGACGGTTCCCTATACCCATGCCGCGATCGACCGGTATATGGGCTGCACGCCGGAACATTATTGCTGCGAACGGTCCGCCCGGCAATTGGCGGTCGCGGCATTCCAACGAGGCCAGGAGCTGATTGAAGCACGTCACTCCGGTACGGACGGCGACGAAGCCAAGGGCCACCCGGCTACGGAAAACGGGGACGCCGACCTGATCGGCAAAATGAGTTTGATCGGGCTCGGCTGTACCGCGTCCCTCTCCACGGACCGGGAAAAGAAGGGGGATTACCGGGTGTGCGTCGCGACCCAGACGTTGCGCCGAACGACGGTCTGCGCGCTCCCGTTGGTCAAGGGCAAACGGACCCGGCAAGAAGAGGAACGGCTCGTCGCGGACCTGATCCTGAACATGATCGAGAACGCCCGGATGCTGCCGGAGCCCGACCTTGTCTTGCGTCGTTCCGGGAATACCGCTCAACCGGAAACGGCGGTCGGCGGTGCGGAGGAAGAGGCGAAAATTTACGCGTTCAGCGCCGAAACGGACGACTGCCAGGAGATCGAAGAGTATTTGCCGCTCCGGCTCGATCCGCGGGAAAAAATCGTCGCGCGCCGCGCCGTCGCGACGCCGCCCCTGATCGATCTTTTCTACGGCCGTACGGCAATGCTCCTGTGGAGATCGGGTGAAATCGCATTCATGAAAACCAGGGAGGAAAGCAAGGAACAACTGAACGAAGCATTCCGAGTGCGTACGTTCAATCCCTATGCCGAATACAGCAACGCCGTTTTTCCCGGCTCTTTCAATCCGGTTCACGAGGCGCACCTGGGGATGATCGCGAGCGCCCGGGATTGGCTCAGCAGTATCGTGTCGTTGGAAATTTCGGTCCAAAACGCGTTGAAACCGCCGATGGATTATATCGGCCTCCGTGACCGCTTGACGCGGATCGAAGCGGCAGTGCCCGACCAGCCGATCTGGTTGACCCGTTCGCCGTTTTTCCTTGAAAAAGCGATGCTTTTCCCGGGAACAACCTTCGTGGTCGGAGCCGATACGCTCCGCCGTTTTGCCGATGTGAGCCGGTACGACAATCATCCACACCATTTGCACGATGTTCTCCGTGAAATCGCGGCCCTGAATTGCCGCTTTCTCGTTTTTGCCCGGAAACATCACGACGGTATCGAGTCGCTTGAAACGATGACCATTCCGGACATGCTCCGCTCGCTTTGCGACGAGGTTCCGCCGGGCGATTTTACCATTGAAATGAGTTCGACCGACCTTCGTCGCCGGGAAAGTTGGTTGCCCGTGCGCGAGGTTCCGCCGGAGCGCCTGAAACACGGCGCTCCGCGATGACGTTGCATTTATTTGAACGCGGTACCGAATAGTCAAAGGACGCGCCTTCCGGCAAAGACGTCGGCGAGCGTGCGGCCTTTACGAATTGAAAAGAAAGCAGGATGGGCTAATCCGTAGGCAAATCAAGTGAGGCGACCATGATTGCAACTCGATCAGAGGAATACTTTCTCGGCATATTGAAAGAACTGCTCAAACTTCCCAAAGAAGCGGAATGGGTTGAGCTCAAGCACAACAACGATAATCCTGAAGAAATTGGGGAATACATTTCCGCTCTGTCGAACTCGGCAGCCTTGATGGGCAAAGCGAGTGCTTTTATGGTTTGGGGAATGGAGGACGAAACTCGCAATATCGTCGGTACGACCTTCAAACCGTCAACCGCCAAGAAAAACGGCACGGAATTGGAGAGCTGGTTGCTGTTTCGACTGAATCCGAAAATCGATTTTGTTTTCAAAGAGTTGTCTATCGAAGGTAAGCCAATGGTGGTGTTGGAGATGGACGCCGCGACACAACACCCGGTCCAATTCCAAAAAACCAAATTCATTCGAGTCGGCTCCTATAAGAAAAAACTGGATGAGTTTCCTGAAAAAGAACGTGCGCTTTGGAGAATTTTTGACCGGGTGACCTTTGAAAAAGAAATCGCAATGGAAGGAATTGGTTCGGGCGATGTTGTGCGGTTTCTCGACCACCGGGCTTATTTTGATTTACTTTCGTTCCCTGTTCCGAATGATCTTAAAGGAATTTTGGAAGCGTTTGAAAACGAACGGATGATCGTTCGTGATAGCGGTGACAAATGGCGTATCACCAATCTGGGAGCCTCCTTGTTTGCCAAGCAACTTGATGCTTTCTCCCACCTCAAGCGCAAGGCCGTCCGTGTCATCCAATATGACGGGAACAGCCGCATTAAGACACTTCGCGAGCAAGACGGGAATTTGGGGTATGCCTGCGGTTTCGCCGATCTTTGTCGATCTGTTTCCGAGATGCTCCCCACCAATGAAATCATCAAGCAGGCTCTACGCAAACAGGTTCCCGTGTTTCCCGAATTGGCGATTAGGGAGTTGATTGCCAATGCCATTATCCACCAGGATTTTTACATGACCGGCACGTCTCCAATGATCGAGATTTTTTCCAATCGAATGGAAATTACAAACCCCGGCGTCCCTCTTGTTCAAACGATGCGTTTTTTGGATAATCCGCCAAAATCACGAAACGAGGCATTGGCTTCCTTCATGCGGAGACTTGGCATTTGCGAGGAGAGAGGAAGCGGCATTGACAAGGTGGTTTTTCAAACAGAGCTTTATCAACTACCTGCACCGTTTTTTGAGGCAACGGACGAATTTACACGAGTGACCTTGTTTGCCCACAAAGAC
This sequence comes from Planctomycetaceae bacterium, assembly GCA_003509805.1. Taxonomy (GTDB): domain Bacteria; phylum Planctomycetota; class Planctomycetia; order Pirellulales; family Thermoguttaceae; genus UBA8133. The sequence goes on along the minus strand of DOMV01000343.1, from coordinate 3,191 downwards.
TTAAAAGACATGGATTGGGAAAACCGGGTTCGTGCGTGCTACCTTCATGCCTGCCTAAAATATGTCAATAAAGATGTCATGACCAATACGACGCTCCGCGAGCGATTTGGCATTGACCCGAAAAACAGAGCCATTGCTTCACGAATCATCAGCGATACAATCAAGGATGGGTTAATCCGTCCACAAGACAAGGGGTCTGGACGTAAGTACGTGAAGTATATACCCTTTTGGGCTTAATCTCCCGGCAATTCTTATTTGACGGCCATTTGATACGACGCCTCAATCTCCGGCGAGGAAAATCCGCAAGTCTTTGCAGGCAATTGGTTTGCATTTTCACATCTTTATTTGACGGCCATTTGATAGAACGTAGTACAAAGTTAGCCAAACAGTATTCGTCACCCCCGCGCAGGCGGGGGCCTAGACGAACCGCTTCGTCGTTCTCGTATTCAAGACACAAATTATGGCCATGTAAAGAGTTAATTCATCCAACCGCCTGGACCCCCGCTTTCGCGGGGGAGACGCTATTTTGCCCATTTTCACGAAGGTCAATTCGATAACTTTGTAGTAGACGGTTTCTTGTTGAAGACAATGGATATACACTTCAAACGGCATGAAATTACGGCTTGTTTTTCCCGCGAACAATCGCTTGCCGCTCGAACACAATATGTAACCTGATATTTAGAAATATGTTATGACAAGTGAGTGCGGCAAGCAGACTTGACCAAATGTTCGTTTTCATCGCGTTTCCAGTATACACCGTACGTTGTATGCCGGGGTCAATCATTCCCGGGCGAAAACATGAAGATCATTCTCACGAAACCCCGCGGCTTCTGTGCCGGCGTCAACATGGCCGTCAACACGCTTGACGAGGCGATCGGCCGCTTCGGGGTTCCGGTGTACGTTTACCACGAAATCGTCCACAACACCTGGGTCGTCGATTATTTCGTCCGCCGGGGCGTGTGTTTCGTCGACCGGCTCGAAGACGTTCCGGCCGGTTCGACATTGCTTTTTTCAGCACACGGCGTCTCGCCCGTGATCCGGAAAATCGCCGAAAAACGCGGCTTGCGAACGATCGATGCGACCTGCCCCTTGGTAAACAAGGTCCACAAGGAAGTCGCCCGCTTTGCCGCCGAAGGACGCAAAATCGTCCTGATCGGCCATGCCGGACACGATGAAGTCGTCGGGATCATGGGCGAAGCTCCGGAATCGATTACGCTCATCGAACGGGAACAGGATGTTGCCCGATTGACGTTTTCTCCGGCGGAAATCGACCGGCTCGCTTTTTTGACCCAGACGACGGTTTCGGGAATCGAAGCGGACCGGATCATCGACGCCTTGAAAAAACGGTATCCGACGATCGAAGGGCCGCCCGCGTCCATCTGTTTCGCGACCCGTAACCGGCAGGAGGCAGTCCGCCTGCTGGCCCCGGAGGTCGATACCGTCCTCGTCATCGGCAGTCGCAACAGTTCCAACAGCCGACGGCTTGCGGAAATCGCCGAGGCGGTCGGCACCTGTTCCTATCTCGTCGACGGTCCGGACGACATCGGTTGCGGACTGTTCCTGGACGATGAAACCGTCCTGATTACGGCCGGGGCGAGCGCTCCGGAGGAAATCGTCCGGCAATGCGTCGACGTCCTGGTCGACCGCTTC
>DOMV01000343.1:1290-1472 GCA_003509805.1 Planctomycetaceae bacterium | reverse complement strand
TCACCCCCGCACTTCACATCACCCCCGCACTTCACATCACCCCCGCACTTCACGTCACCCCCGCGTAGGCGGGGGCCCAGGCGAACGAGTATGAACCCGCTTGTCTGGATTCCCGCCTGCGCGGGAATGACGGAAACCTTGTCGCCTGCGCGGGAATGACGAAAAAGGGTTATGCAACAAAT
>DOMV01000343.1:0-1139 GCA_003509805.1 Planctomycetaceae bacterium | reverse complement strand
AAAGCGTCCACCGCTTCCTCGTCACCGGCGGAGACATACCGCACGCGGCCGAGGTCGCTGAAAAAGGCGTGTTCCGGTCCGACGGCAGGATAGTCGAGACCGCTCGCGATCGAATAAACCGGGGCCGTCTCGCCGTTGTCATGCTGTAAAACATAGCTTTGAAAACCGTGCAAGGTCCCGAAAGTCCCGTAGGTCATCGACGCCGCGTGTTGGCCGAGCGCGGTTCCGGTTCCCATCGGTTCGACCCCGTAAATGTCGACCGGATCGGCGAGAAAACCGGCGAACATTCCGGCTGAATTGCTCCCGCCGCCGACACAGGCCGCGATCGCGTCGGGAAGGTTGCCCGTCATTTCGACGAACTGTTCCCGGGCTTCGATGCCGACACACATCTGGAAATCGCGGACCATCATCGGGAAAGGATGCGGACCCACCGCCGAACCGATGCAATAGATGGAATCCTTGTAGGATTTCATGTAGGAATCGAAGGCCGAGTCGACCGCTTCCTTGAGCGTTTTGAGGCCGCGCGAAACGGGGACGACCTTAGCTCCGAGAATTTTCATCCGGGTCACGTTCGGGGCCTGCTTGACGATATCGACCTCACCCATGTGAATTTCACATTCGAGTCCGAAAAAGGCGGCCGCCGTTGCCAGCGCGACTCCGTGTTGACCCGCCCCGGTCTCGGCGATCAGGCGTTTCTTGCCCATGTACTTCGCCAAAAGACCCTCGCCCATGCAATGATTGAGTTTGTGTGCCCCGGTATGGTTGAGGTCCTCGCGTTTGAGGTATATCTGGCACATGCCGAGTTCGCGGGAAAGCCGTTCGCAATGGTAGACCGGCGTGGGTCGGCCCTGGAATTCCTTGCGGATTCGGCGTAGTTCGCTGATGAACCGGGCCGAGTGGCAAATCGTTTCATACGCTTCGTAAATTTCCTGGAAGGCCGGGACAAGTTCGGGCGGAAGGATCGCGCCGCCGTGTTTGCCGAAACGTCCTTCGGAATCGGGATAATTCTTGTAATAAGTCGTAAAGTCCATCGTCATTCTCCTTTGAAATTGGTCTCGCCGATGTTCGACGAGAAGAGGAATTGGGGGAATCGTAGTATACCGGAATCCATTGAAATTTCCCGAAGGGTAAACAAGCGG
>DOMV01000124.1 GCA_003509805.1 Planctomycetaceae bacterium | reverse complement strand
GGCCAGCAGGGCGAGACCGACAAGCCCCGCGACCGCCGGATGCCGGGCGTAAAGTTCGCCGCCGATACTCCCGTCGGGCAGTTGCTTCGAAAGAAGATATCCGACGGCCCGATCCACCGCGCCGTCAACGGCTTGAGCGACGGTCTGATCGACTGCCCGATCAGCGGTACTGTCAGCGGCACTGCCGGCGGTATAAGCGACGGCGGTCGGCCCGGTCAGGAGACAAATCACGAGGCACAGTGTCACAATGAACCGCGCAAACCATTTTGGCATGACGTACACTGAACGATTTATCCTCTGCATTTTAACGGTGCAGTAAACTTGGTCGGAACCGTCACCCCAGCGCAGGCGGCACGCTACTCGTCATTCCCGCGTAGGCGGGAATCCAGACAAACGGGTTTACATGCTCGTTTGTCTAGGCCCCCGCCTGCGCGGTGGTGACGGATATTTTTATCCAGTTTGTGTAATATGAAGTTTCCGAACAGGTCTATTATAACGGAAAAAGAGCTAATGCGTGGTGATACTGTACTCACGTTTTTCAGTTTGCGCTTCGGCCTTGATTGCCTCCAGTTTTTCGATGACTTTTCCCGAGATCATGCGGATCGTTTCCTCGGAGGAAGCGACCCCTTCCTTGCGAAGAAACTCAAGCAACCGTTCACCAAAGTCGGAAAGCTCAAGGAGTAGATCTTCGAAGGCGACGCCTCTCGATACCACCCCTCTCACCGAAAGGGGCATCTGACCGGCGAGCGGGTTCTCGCCGGTCGAATCGAACATCAACGAAAACCGTTTCGCGTCGTTGTTTTTGATCGCTTCCCGGAGGAATTCCAGCGTGGCGCCGCCTTCCGGGTCGAGGCCGCCCAGGCATCGCGCCAGCGTTTTCGCCTGCGTTTCATTCGCGTCGGTGATGTCCATTCGCCTCAACGTTTCGACGATCTCGGGCAGGATCGCCTTCAATTTCGGGTTGAACTGATCGAACACACGCAAGGCAAACGCCCGTTCGTTGGCGTCGCCTTCGAGCAGATTCCGGATAAGCAGCGGAAAGGAATCCTTGATCGGAATGGTGACCATCCCGTCGGCGGTGAAAATAAAAACCGCCGTTTGCAACATGCGCTTCATGTGGGGCGACGTTTTTTGGTTGATATCATGCGGCTTGACGGTGCCGAGGACGATTTCCGCCGCCTGCCGGCCGTAACCGTTGTCGCCGAACACGCCCAAGGCCGTGATGATTTTTGTGCGGATACTCGGATCAAGTTCCGTGCGCAGCTCTTCGGCCCATTCGTCGAACGTTTTTCCTTGGTATCGCAACGGCGGGGCGGCGCTGTCCGATGAAACAGCGCTGTCCGGTAAAACGGTGCTTTCCCAGATTGACCCGGCAAAGGGCCGGTAAGTTGCCCGGGAAGAAGCCTTGGAAGAGGCCCTGGAAGAGACGACGGTTTTCAATTCATACTCCGCTTCCGCGAGCGCCAGTTCGGCCTCCCCCAAGTCGGGATACCCCATCGAGCCCGATTCGAAGCCCGCCTTGACGCCTTGGAGAGCCTGTTGCGCGACATTCACTTTCCCTTCCGCCGCGGCAAGGAGCTTTTCCCTCTCACCGGTGTAACGATACAGTCCGATTTCGGCGCTCCTGAGGGCGAGTTCCGCCGACATGTATGCAATGGCCGTTCCTTTGGGATGACCGGCCTGAGACATGGCTTTGAACATGTCGTATTTCACTCGGGCGATTTCGACCCGCTTTTCGAGCAGCGCACGATAATCGGGATCGATTTCGTTCGAAGCGTTCCCCGACGGTGCCGACGACGGGGACGGCAACAAGGCGGGCGACGGCGGGGTCCCATCCGTCGTTTCGGCTTTGTTCGTTTTTTCGGGTTCGGCATCCGGTGTCCCGGCGACGACGGGTGCGGTGTCCGGCGTTGTTTTCAGCGTTGTTTGCGGTGTTGTTTGCGTTTCCTTGGCGACGAGCCGGATGTGGACGAAGGCCGAGGCGAAAAGGACGGCGACGGCGAGGAGCAGGACGGCTTTTTTCATGATAGATTCCTTGCTTTTCAAAGTGGTTTCGAAGCTCAACAGCCGGACGATGCGGCACGCAGCGTTTTCAGGTATGCACGGCAGCGGTCGAAAAACCGTTGGAACTCCCCGCTTTGGTAATCGGGATACGTCCAGGGGTGCGGTTGCCAATGTTTGCGGGTGTACATCAACGTCGTTTCGGCGTAAATCCCATCTCGCAAATAGATACGATGGGCGTGATCCTTCGTCGAGGCGAGCACCAGTTTGCCGAGATCGATATAACCCGGGTCGAGGTTGAGCGGCCGCTCGACATCTCCGCCGTGCGAAGCGGCGTATTCCGATTCGAGCGCATTGCTGAAGCATTTGATTCCCGCAAGTGTCCCGGGATCAATCGGACGCTCAAACGCCCAAAATCGTTTGAGCAGCCCCGTTCCCATGCTCGGTGCATAGTAATCGGTGAACAAATCGACTTGAAATGCCTCGCTTTCCAATCGGATCGGCCCGAAACGCTCCTCGCAGCGCCGGCGTGCCCATGCGGTCGGGCCCGTCTCTTCGGACGGCGCCGTCTCTCTTGAGAATGCCGCGATGATCAACAAGGTCGGATTCGGCGCTTTAATGTCACCCATGTCTTTTCGTTTCCTGATGGGGTCTGAAGGCGACGGCACCATGCCCCAACGTAAATGTCCCTCGGCGCCGCGACCGTGAGGGAGCGATTTCGACATCGCCCGGCTTACCAGTCGAGCGGCTTGAGCCAAGCGGTTTTCAGTGCGCCGATATTCGCCTCGATCAGCAAACCGTCGTTCACCCGTAACATGTCGCCGTCGGTGACGGCTCCGAGTTTCGCGAGCGGGAGATCGGTCATCGCGGCTTCGAAAGCGGCTGCCTTGCCGGGTTCGATTTCGCACAAAAAGCGCGTGTTCGATTCGCTGAACAAGCGGACATCCGGCGAAAGCGGGGAGTCGGGCAGCGTGATTTCCGCGCCGAAACCGCCCGCAAACGCCATTTCCGCCAAGGCCACGGCCAGTCCGCCTTCGCTTAAATCATGAACGCTGCGAACGAGACCGTCCTTGATCGCCCGGTGCAGCGCCACGAAAATGCGTTTCGCCCGCTTGGCGTCGACTTTCGGAACCTCGCCGCCGCACAGATCGCGGACCAGCGCGTAATGGGAACCGCCCATTTCCTCTTTCGTTTCCCCGACGAGGTAAATCAGGTTCCCGGCTTTTTTGAAATCCATCGTGACGCAGGTGGACACATCGTCAATTTGGCCCATCGCGCTGATAAGCAGCGACGGCGGAATCGAGATCGGTTCCGCGGCACCGTCCGGCCGGAATTCGTTGTTCAGGCTGTCTTTGCCGCTGATGAACGGGGTTCCCAATTCGGTCGCGATATCGAAACAGGCGGTCGCGGCACGTACCAGCGAGCCGAGCGTTTCGGGGCGATCGGTGTTGCCCCAGCAGAAATTATCCAGAATCGCGATCGTCGAAGGATCGGTTCCCACGGCGACGCAGTTGCGCACGGCCTCGTCGATTGCGGAAGCGGCCATCCAGTAGGTGTCGAAATCGCCGAAATGCGGGTTCATACCGCAGGAGATCGACAATCCCCGCCGGGAATCGATTCGCGGACGCACCACGGCTGCATCGCCCGGACCGTCGTTGTCGGCACCGAGGAGCGGCTTGACGACGCTCCCGCCCTGGACTTCGTGATCGTATTGCCGGATGATCCAGTGTTTACTGGCGACGTTGAGCGAACCGAGAATTTTTTCCAGCGTTTGCGTGAGCGATAAGGCGGAATCGGCCCGATTCTCCTCTTTGGGGGTGAGCGGTTTCGAGGGCGGCGGCGAATACACGGCCGAACGAACGACCGGCGGCCGACCGTCATGCAGGAATGTCATGGCGAGATCCGCGACCGTCGTTCCCTCGTATTTCAAGACCAGACGCCCGGTCGGCTTGAAGGTTCCCAACACGACCGCTTCGACGTCCTCGCTTTCGCACAGGCCCCGGAACGCTTCCCAGTTTTCGGGAGGAACGGAAAACACCATGCGTTCCTGGGCTTCGGAAATCCACATTTCCGTGTAAGTCAATCCTTCGTATTTGAGCGGAATGGCGTCCAGATCGACTTCGGCCCCGATTTTCTCCCCCATTTCGCCGACGGCGCTGGAAAAACCGCCGGCGCCGCAGTCCGTCACCGCCGTGTACAGGCCCCGGTCACGTGCCTGGAGGAGAACATCGAGAACCATCTTTTCCGTGATCGCATTTCCGATCTGGACGGCCCCGCCGGAAAGCGTTTCGCTTTCGCTCGTCAATTCCGCGCTGCTGAAAGTCGCCCCGTGGATGCCGTCCCGGCCGGTCCGGCCGCCGATCGCGACGATCAAATCACCGGGATCGGTTTGCTTGAACGACATTTCCCTCGGGATGATTCCGACATTACCGCAATAAACAAGCGGATTACCCAAGTAACGTCTGTCGAAGTAAACCGCCCCGTTGACCGTCGGGATGCCCATCCGATTACCGTAATCGCGCACACCGGCGACGACGCCTTTGATGATGCGCCGCGGATGCAGGACGCCCGGCGGCAGTTCCGCCGGATCGACGTCGGGCGGTGCGAAACAGAACACATCCGTGCTGCAAACCGGTTTCGCGCCCATCCCGGTTCCCATCGGATCGCGAATCACGCCGCCGATGCCGGTGTTGGCGCCGCCGTACGGTTCAAGCGCCGAAGGATGGTTATGCGTTTCGACCTTGAAACAGACGTTGTACCGGTCGTCGAACCGGACGACGCCGGCGTTGTCGGAAAAAACGCTCACGCAACGATCCGCCGGGCCGAGCGTCTCGCGGATTTTCACGGTCGCCGCGAAGATGGTTTCCCTGAGCATGTTTTCGAAACGGCGTTCCCCTTCCGGTCCTTTGTAATGGATGCGGCCCGCCAGGGTTTTATGGGAACAGTGTTCGCTCCATGTTTGCGCAACGGTTTCCAACTCGACGTCGGTCGGATCCCGGTCCCGTTCGACGAAATGGGTCTGGATCGTCCGCATTTCCGTGAGCGAAAGATAAAGCTGGCCCTCTTTGCTGAGTGTGGCAAGGGCCGCGTCGTCCATTTCCCGGATCGGGACGGTCTTCAACTGAAACCGATAGGGGGAACCGTGCTGGAGCCGGTCGAAGGAGAGCGTGCCGACGACGACCTGTTCGATCGCGTCGTTCGCCAACAATTTGTCGCAAAGCCGCTCCAGTTCCCCGTGGTCGAGACCGGTGACCCAGTATTTTTTGAATGTCCGGACGGCATCGGCATGAACGTCGTAATCCCGCATCGCCTGTCGCGCCGTTTCACCGACGGAATCCGTAACCCCGGGCTTGGGCAGCACATAAACGACGGAGGTCTCGGCTGATACGTCAAGGGATGCCGTGACGGAAGTGTCAAGGGAAGCATTGATGGAAGCATTGAGAGCCGGATCGCCGGCCTTGCCGAATCGGGTTTGTTCCGTCACGGCGTCGGCAAGCAGTTTTTCGGCGATCAGCGCGATTTGTTCTTGACGAATCTCTCCTTCGATCAGGTACCCGGCGGCGAATCGAATGGAAAGCCCTTCGGCGGCGAGTCCCAGGTCGATCGCGTCGGCCAGCATTGCTTTCGCGTGGTTGTCCGGTTGGCCCGGCGCCGGATGAATATCGATTTCCCAGAGCATGAGAACAATAAAAGTTGGTTGAGTCGATTCAAAAAAATCCGAAACCCGGGAGGCTCATCCCCGCAACGAGATGCCGTTGTCGTTGATGAAATCGAGGAATGCTTTGTGAAAAGCGTCCAGTTCCCCGCCGTCGAGCGTATGGTCATCCGCGCCGATCCAAAAGCGGAACGAATAGCTCGCGGTTCCTTGTTTCAACCCTTTTCCTTTGTAGACGACAAGGAATTCCCGTTTTTTGAGCAGCGGATGCGTGAATCCGTCAAGCGTCTTTTCCAGTTGTTCGAACCCCCGGTCAAGTTCCCAGACCAGGGAGAAATCCTGCCAAGAACCGGGAAAACGCGCCGGTTCCTTGAAGGCGATTACGGGGAAAAGATCGCCGTCGATCTTGTCCATTTCCAATTCGAACCAGACGATCCCTCCCCCTTCCGGTGAAACCGCTTTGGTTCGCGATTTGTCGAGAACGCCCATCGCCCCGACTGTGTGGTAGGTTGCATCGGGATTCCGCTGTTGAATTTCGACCCAATGGTCCGCCGATTGCCAGGGCGTGGGTGTCGTCGTTCCCGCGACGAAACGAAACGGGCGGTGGAACAACGCACCGATATCCTCGATCGCGGCTTTGATTTCCAGGTAATGCTCTTCCGGCGAACCGCCCGATTGCCTGAAACTGATACCGGAGAGGCGGGTTCGTTCGTCGCACTCGCTTCCGGCTTTTCCGGCCGGGAAATAGGCTTTGCCGATCTCGAAAAGTCGAAATTGATCCCGGTGCGGCCGGTTTTTCGGGACCAACGCCAACAAATTCGGGATGAGCGTCGTTCGCAGCCGCGTCTCCCAGGGCGTCACGGGATTTCGTAAAACAAGCGTTTCGCCCGGCTCGAATCCGAGGGTCTGCAACCACGGATCGCTCATCCAGCAGTAATTATGGATTTCCAAAAAACGATGTCCCGCGGCCAGCAAACGCCGGGCTCGATGTTCCAGCTTGATATGCTTTTCGATAAACAACGGCGCAAGCGGCATTTCCGGCATGACCGGCGGGATATTGCCGAAACCGTGGATACGGAGAACCTCTTCGAGGATATCTTCCGGAATCGCAATGTCTTTCGCACTGCGGTGAGGAGGGACACCGACGACAAGATCGCCGCGATTCCCTTCTTTACGATATTCCGCCTGGAAACCGAGGGCATGAAGAATTCCGAGAACGTTTTCCGGCGGAAGTGAAATTCCCGAAAGCCGTTCCAGCCGTCCTTCCTCAAGAACGACGGTGCGGACCTGGTCCTGTAGGTCGCCCTGGATCGTCAGCCGACTGAGCACTTGGAACGGAATTCCGGCGACCTCGAACAGTTTCAGGATTCGCTGGATGCCGAGCTTGACGTTCGAAGGCGGCTGGCTTTTCTCATAGCGTTGGGAAGCGTCGGTTCGCAAATCCAATCGCGTCGACGTCTTGCGGATACGTTGTGCCCGGAAGTTGGCCGATTCGAGCAGCAATTTTTTAGTCGCTTCCGAAACTTCGGTTTCCAAACCGCCCATGATGCCGGCAAGCGCGACCGGTTTGAGCCGTCTGTCCACGCCGCTCTTGTCCATGTCGCTCTGGACCATGCCGCTCTGGACCACGCTACTCGTGACCACGCTGCCCCAAATCATCATATCTTCCGGAAGGATACGACGTTCCTGACCGTCGAGGGTCTGGAACGTTCCGTTCATCCCCATGGGACCGATCCGGATTTCGCCGATCAGGTCCGCATCGAAAGCGTGGGTCGGCTGGGCGATTTCCCAATTGACGTAGTTCGTCGCATCGATTCCCATGTTGTACGTCCGTTGACCGAGGGCGTGAAGCCGGCGTTGCATGAAAACCGGGGCCGGTTCGAGCAGGTTCGCCTCGAATTCGATACAACCGTAGCACGGACAGTTTTCGGGATCGTCGATGTGGATCGGGTAGACCGGCAGGGCGTCGTACGGCGTCGTATCGTGCAGCGGAAGCGCTTTGAGAGGCCGGCCGAACACGGCGGCGAATTCCCGTGCGAAACCGTAATGTCCCCAGAGATCCGGGCGGTGCGTCAGGCTTTTATTGTCGATCTCAATCAACGTATCGTGTTCTGGAACCAATTCGATCAAGGCAAGTCCCGGCGGCGTATTCGCGGGGCATTCGAACACAGCCTCATGCCAGGCGCTCAGGCCCAGCTCAGCGGCCGAACACAGAATCCCTTCACTGACTTTTCCGGCAACGACGGCTTGTTCGATTGTCACATCCCCGGCAAGCCGTGTCCCGGCCGGAGCGAAGGGGGCGACCAGCCCGACCCGGGCATTCGGCGCACCGCAGACGGTCGTATAGGTTTTCGAGCCGCAATCGACGGTACAGAATGTCCGTTTGTCGTCCAGCCGTTCACAGGCGACGACCTTGCCGAGAACCACCCCGCGGACATAACGGTGCAGTTCATGGACCTCTTCAACCTCAGCCGTCGCAAGTGTCAGGCGGTCGGCGATCGTTTTCGGATCAAGCCCGGTCAAATCGACGTAATCCGATATCCAGTCAAGGGAAATACGCATGGGAAATAAACAATTTAAGGCAAAAAAATTCCAATGTGCCCCATTCTACCCGGCCCGGCGGGGATAAGAAAGGGGGATTACATCCGCTCGACGGTTTCGATTCCGAGCAGTTCGAGTCCCTTGCGGATCGTGCGCGCCGTCAAGTCGCAGAGCAGGAGCCGGCTGATTTTGGTCTCTTCATCGGCGGCTTTGAGAACCGGGCAATGCTCGAAAAAGTTCGAATACCGGTTTGCCAGTTCGAACAGGTACGCGGTCAAAATGTTCGGGCGGTAATCACGCAGCGCCCAATCGAGGGCCTCATCGAACCTGAGCAATTCCAGCGCCAACGCCCGTTCCTGCGGTTCCCTGATCCTGATTGCGATGCCGCTTTTCCGCAGGGCGTCGATGTCGACGCCTCCTTTCAGGAAAATACCGCGGACCCGGGCATAGGCGTATTGCATGTAGGTCGCGGTGTTTCCGTTCATTGCGAGCATCTTGTCATAACTGAAAACGTAGTCGCTTTCCCGGTTTTGCGACAGGTCCGCATAGATGAGCGCGCCAATCCCGATTCGCCGCGCCGTCTCACGGTGTTCTTGTTCGGATCGTTCTTTTTCGGAAGGGTCGTTTCCCTCGTTTTCCGGGGAAAGATTCGCTTGAACGACCGCCAGGGCCCGTTCCTGGGCTTCGTCCAACAGGCTTTCGAGACCGACCGTGTCCCCGCTCCGGGTTTTGAACGGTTTTCCGTCCTCGCCAAGCACGGTCCCGAATTTGACGTGGGCCAATTCGAGCCGGTCCGCGCCGTATCCCATGAGCCGCATCGTCGCGAAAAGATGCTGAAAATGCAACGCTTGACGAAAATCGACGACATACAGGATCGCATCCGGCTGCCATCTCTCCATTCGGTAATCGACCGTCGCGACATCCGTGGTTCCATAGAGAAACGCCCCGTCTTTCTTGCGGATCAACATCGGGACTTCCTCGCCCTCGAAGAACACGCCGACCGCTCCGTCGGTTTCCCGGGCAATGCCGCGCTCCAAGAGCGATTCGACGGTCGGCGCAAGCATCGGCTGGTAAAAACTTTCCCCGAGCGTGTGATCGAAGGAAACGTTCAACCGCCGGTACATCCGGTCGATATCGACGAGGCAGTGATCGACGATTTCCTGCCAAAGCGTCCGGTTTTCAGTATCTCCCTGGTGGAGTTTGGCGACTTCTTCGAGAACGGCCGCCTGGATATCGCGGTCGAGATATTCCTGAAATTGTTCCCGGAAAGACGATGCATCAGGGTCCGACGAATCAGGGTCCGACGAATCAGTATCCGGCGCCGCGCCGGCATCGTCGGAAACCGTCGGTTTGGCCGATGGTGTACCTGCCGGTTTACCTGCAAGATCGATCAAGCGCCGCACGAGCCGGTAGAGCCGGCCAAGTTCTTCAAGCGGATTGTTCTCGTACGCCGTCCGGTCGAGAAAATGCCGGTAGCCGTAGATGATCATCCCGAACGGTGTTCCCCAGTCGCCGATGTGATTGTCCGTAATCACTTCATGCCCCGCGAAACGGAGCATCCGCTGGAGCGCGTTGCCGATGACGGTACTGCGGATGTGGCCGACATGCATCTGTTTCGCAATGTTCGGCCCGGAAAAATCGACGAGAATCCGCCGCCGATGTGCCGGTTCAACGACCGCGACGCCGAGCCGCTCCGTGTCGGCGACGCACTTTTGGAGCAACGTCTCCAGCGTTTCCTCACGGAGTCGGAGGTTGATGAAGCCCGGCCCCGCGATTTCCGGTTCCTTGCATAAATCGTCGATCCGCAGTCTCGCCACGATTGCCTGAGCGATTTCACGCGGTGGTTTTCCCGTTTTTTTGCCGATCGGCATGGCCATATTCGCTTGGAAATCGCCGAATTTCGCGTCTTGCCCGGGCCGGATCAGCTCCAGCGCGGCGGGAACATCATCTGCGAGACCTTCCAATGCGGCGGCAAAACGTGTTTTAAGATATGCTGAAATCATGCTTGTAGCGATAATGTTTCCTGATGATACCGTAAACGGCTTGACAATCCTCCCGCGCACAATCGCCTGCCGCTCGAACGATCAGTTTATGTCATTATACAAACAGAAGTTAGGGGTGCATGAGTGCGGCAGGCGGACTTGACCGAATGTTCGTTTTCATCGCGTTTCCGGTTTAGCTTCCGTTTTCTCATGATGCCCACCCGGGTCGGGTGGTTTTCGTTGACACACGCCCGGCCGGTCCGTCGCGCCGGTCGGACAACTTCCGGTTTCCTTGACGGCTGTGCGGGCATTGCGCAACCGATATTCCAATTTCCGCGTCAATCGAATCAACGACGCGAGGATTTCCGCATACGTCGGGTCGACGGCCCCCCGCTTCGGGAGAAGGATGAAATCGAGTCCCGAAGGCAACTGCGAACGATTGCGCCGAAACGCTTCCCGAATCAGCCGTTTCCATCGATTTCGAACGACCGCGTTGCCGACCTTGCGGGAAACGGCGAATCCCAGTCGTGAATATGCCAGATCATTCGGCATGGCATAAACGATCAGCAAACCGTCGGCGACGCTGCAACGATGTTTGTAAACACGATCGAACTGGGATGTTTTTCGCAGCCGCAGCGTTTTGGGGAATCGTTCATTCATTCGTTTCCTCTTCCCGCATCGCGGCCTCCACGGCCTCCAATTCCTCAACCGTATTGATGCCAAGGCTCTCAATCGGCTGCAACACCGGAAGGGCCAATACGGTTTTGCCGAGACGACGCAGGACGGCGGGCACATCCGTTACATAATACTCCTTTTGAACGTTGTCCGCCTTGATGTCGCCCAGCGCGCGCAATAAATCCGGGGTGTGAAAAAGATAGTAGCTCATGTTGACTTCGCGAATCGCCTTTTGGTCGTCGGTCGCGTCTTTTTCTTCGACGATATCGAGAAAAGTGCCCACGGCATCCCGCAGAATCCGCCCCAACCCGAAGGGATTTTCCTTGTACGCCGTTCCGAGAACACAAGCCGGTGGTGCGGAGCCGGGCGAATCGGATCGGAGTTCATAAGCATCGAATATTTTTCGAACCGAATCGACGCGGATCATCGGGCAATCCCCGGCAACGACCAGCGTCGGACCGGCCTGTCCCGCCAAATGAGGACGTGCCATCATGACGGCATGTCCGGTTCCAAGTTGTTCCGTCTGTTCGACGAATGCGACGCTCATTGTGCTTTTGCCGTTCCCGGCGGCCTCGACACGATGGCCGAGAACCTGCCGGACAAGATCGCCGCGATAACCGACCACGACAAAAACGCGGTCGATGCCCGCTCTTTCAAGCGTATCGAGAACATATTCGATCATCGGACGGCCGAGAACCGGAAAAAGCACTTTCGGCAGGTCGGATTTCATCCGGGTTCCTTTTCCGGCGGCCATTACAACGGCAAGGCGTGTCGTCATCGCGGTCAATGGGGACAAGTGGGATTCGGCACAAGTCGGATTCGGCGCAACGGGAGGGTTGTTTGACAATGCCCCGCATTATACAATGCAGGTATCGTGTTGGCAATCTCGCGCCCCCCGTTTCGACAACGTTTCCCACCGTGATTCCATGGCCTTGATACCGATGGAGCTTTCTCGCATCGTCATCAGCGAGATCAACAATCAGCAGGTTATCTTTCTTCGCGAAACCGGCGGTCGTCGCGAATTTCCCATTATTATCGGGATTTTCGAGGCGACAAGTATCGATCGCCGTGTAAAGGGTTACGACTCGCCCAGGCCGTTGACGCATGATTTGATTTGCAGTGCGGTCGAATTGCTCGGCGGTGTTTTTCAGGATGTGACCATTCACCGTTTGGAAGAGCAAACCTACTTCGCTTCGCTGAGAATCCGGCGCGGCGATGAGTTGCTTGAACTGGATGCACGCCCGTCCGACGCCGTCGCGATTGCCGTTTCCGTGCGTCCCATGCTTGCCATTCTGGTCGAAGAGGACGTGCTTGAGCAGGCGATCGCGCAGGAACAACCCGGGAAATGACACGCATCTCTTCTCTGCCGTTCTTATCCTGTTATACTGTAAACGGCCTGAAACGACGGCATGTTTTTTCCCGCGCACAATC
>DOMV01000058.1 GCA_003509805.1 Planctomycetaceae bacterium | reverse complement strand
GGTCATTTTACATTTTTCAAATGGCGCAGGCGCCTTGCGGTGCAAGGCTTGCCGTTTTCCGCTCCGAGGGCTCTCAAACGGCTTCGGTATATCATAGTTCGGCAATAAGGAAAACGGGTGGATCGCATGAGAAAATTGACTAGGATTTTTCCCCAAAGACGCCGTTTGGACGTGATTATAACGGATGCGAAGGGAAAATTCAGCATACCGAAAATGCCACCCCGACAAAATGGAGGGATAGCGTCGATTTTGCCGATTCGTGCGATCAAAAAGCCGCACGAGGATCGCCGGCGTGTCAAGATGGGGTGTTTTCATAAGGCAGGTTCTTCACCTATTTGGGCAATTTTCGGGTTTTTCTCTCAAGCCCTCAGTATTACTACTGCCGGCGAGCGAAATCGGCCCAAAAAATCCCCCAAAAAGGCGGCGAAGGCCACCTGCCAGAAGCCGGCCAGACCCGCAACGGGTCTCACAAGTCGTGCCCTCACACAAACCCCTGGTCATCCATGAGGTCCTCGAACGCGGCGTAGCGGTCGGCGTAGATCGGAATGCGTTTCGGATTGGGAAAAAAGACCTTTTCCTCGTGGATCATCGCCTCGGCGGCCTGTTCGACGCTGGGAAAATGGGAACCGATCGCGGCCATCATCGCGGCCCCGAACGCGGCGCCGTTGGCGGAAGCCATTCGGTGGTTGATCCGGCCCGTGACATCCGCCCGGCATTGCATCCAGGCGTCGTCCTTGCACCAGCGACCGCCGGAGTAAATGTCGCCCAGCGAATCGAGACCGGCCAATTTGACCAGTTTTTGATAACACAGACGTTCGAAAAGCGCCATTCCCTGGATGCACGAGGCGAATTGGACGATCCGGTTGTCGGTCGCCGGGGAGATGAAACCCTCGGCCGAGGTGGAACAGAACGGAAACGTTTCCCCTTTGCGAACGTTCGGATAAGCCAGGTAGTCGGTCGGCAGAATCGGTTCCGCCTGGGCGAGCAACTCCTGCTGGAACGATTCATCGAACCAGACCCGGATCCACTCGGCCCCGGTATTGGCTTCCGTGGAGAAAAACCAGACGCGGCCCGGCAGTTTGAACATGCGAATCAGGCCGTTCGGGTACTGGATCATGTGGTTGCTCATCCCGCGAAACGACAGGGAATCGTTGATTTCCGTGTAAAAATCACCCGGTCGTTTCGCCCCGGCCGCGAGAAAGGAAGCGGTCGCGGTCGCCGTTCCCATGACGACTTTCATTCCGACGGGCAGGCCGGTCATGGAAGAGGCTTTGTGCGTGACCTTGCCGATCGGCGTTCCCAGGGCGACAAGTTGCGGCAATCGGTCCCGGACGCCGAGATGCATATCGTAATCCAGCCAGTCGGGCCAGCATTCGTCGATCAAGTCGCAACCGGTATTCATCGCGATCGAAAACTCGGTCGCATCCGGCTCGCCCTTGAGCATGCCGAGAATATAGTCGGTCTGGTGCGCGAAGACGACGTTTTCGTACATTTCCGGCAAATTTTCCTTGATCCAGCAGATTTTGGCGATCGCGTCCGTCGCCTTGAAGGGGCTCCCCATTTTTTTCGAATGTTCCAGTCCCTGATAACTGAGACTGACCACCGCGTCGCCGGCCCGGGCATCCTCGGCCAGGATGGCCGGCATCGCGGGGCGCCCGTCCCGACCGAGTATCACGAGAACACCCGGCTGACCGCAAACGGAAATCGCTTTAAGTTGCGATGGAGACGCGACTTGTGTGCGAATTTGCGACATGGTCCGGCCCAGCGCCAACCGGGTCGCATCCCACCAGATTTCGGGCAACATTTCAACCCGCCCCTTGTCTTCGGTCGGCTTGGCGGCAAAAGGGGCGAAAAGGGAAGCGAGCGTTTCCCCGGTTTCCGTGATCGCACCGACATTGACCCCGTCTTTTGCCAAGTGGATACCGATAAAAACAGCGTCTTTGGTAAACGTCGCGCTCATAGGGTTGTTCGTCTCGTTGAGAAAGCGTTCGGGCAAGTATACTGGAAACGCGGTGAAAACGGACATTCGGTCCAGTCTGCCTGTCGCGACCGCTCGCCTTTAACATCTGTCCAGACAAGTGCTTAAACGGATCGTTCGAGCNNCGATTGTTCGCGGAAGGATTGTCCTGCCGTTCGAAGTATATCAGAATGAAAAGGATATTGCTGAAACGGCACAACGTTAGTGTATCATCGATTTGTGTCTATGCCAAGACGAAAAAGCGGTTTTAGGGGGATTTGGGAAATTATTCCCGTATTGGAACTTGCCGCAAAAGCCGACCGGCAATCCCCTCACCCGCTCGCTAGTGAGGGTTCGTGGGGCAACATACGGAACGGCACGAAAAATTGCTCTGGAACCGGCCGCTGGTTCATGTTATACTGGCGGGAACCGTCGATCATAGTTTCCACTTATTTTTCACACGGGCCGATACCCCATACCCCCGGGATGGATTATTTTGTTTTGATTTTTCTGGAGAACCACTGGAAAAACCGGTCCTGTTTCGAAATAGACCAAGGCGACGTAATCAAAATAAGGATATAGAGAAGATGCCTGTGCAGTTTCGGACTGCGGGCGAATCCCACGGGAGGGGCCTGCTGGCACTGATCGAGGGCTTTCCCGCCGGCATTGCCATTGATAAATCCGTTATTGACAAGGACTTGGCGCGTCGCCAAGGCGGTTACGGACGGGGTGCGCGACAAGCGATCGAGAGGGATCGTGTCGAAATCCTTACCGGAATATGGCAGAATCGTTCGACCGGCGCCCCTATTTCACTTTGGGTAAACAACAACGATTGCCGTATTGACGACATGCCGATCCTGACCCGGCCCCGGCCCGGCCATGCGGATTTGAGCGGAACGATGAAATACGGACAGGGGATCCGGCCGATCCTGGAACGTTCCAGTGCCCGGGAAACGGCCGCCCGGGTCGCCGCCGGCGGTTTGGTACGTCAACTCCTTGCTCAAAAAGGGATTATAGCTGCCGGCTATGTGCTGTCCATCGGAAAAACCGATTTGACGCTCGACGGCTCGGCCGGTTTGTCGATAGAGGAGGTGTTGGAGCGACGCGAGAAAAGCGAGCTGTACACGCTGACGCCGGAGTGGGATGAACGCGGGAAATCGGAAATCGACCAGGCCCGCCGGGATGGCGACGCCCTCGGCGGAATCATCGAGGTCCGGGTCGACGGCCTGCCGTTCGGCGTCGGTTCGCATGTCCAGTGGGACCGGAAACTCGACGGACTGATCGCCCAAGCGGTCATGTCGGTCCAGGCGATCAAAGGCGTGGAAATCGGGCTCGGCTTCGAATCGGCGCGGCGGCGGGGAAGCGACGTCCACGATCCGATCATGTACGACCCGAAACGGGAAAAGACGCCGCACCGCGGTTTTCTCCGGCCCACGAACCATGCCGGCGGAATCGAGGGCGGTATATCGAACAGCGAACCGATCATCGTCCGTGCGGCAATGAAGCCGATTCCGACCATGATCCGTTCCCTGCCGTCCGTCGACCTCGAAACACATGAACCGGTCGAAGCGGCCTACGAACGGAGCGACGTGTGCGCTGTTTCGGCCGCCAGCGTCGTCGTTGAAGCCGCCGTCCTCCTTGCCATCGGAGGGTGCGAGGCGTAGGGGCGAACCATATACCGTAAACGGCATGGCCATCCTCCCGCAAACAATCGCCTGCCGCTCGAACAATCCGCATAAATACATACATGAACAACAGTTGGGAGCGAGTGAGTGCGNNGACTGCCGGAATCGCCCCCTCCCCGGCCATCCCTCGCGAGCGGGAGCGGGAGGTAAGACTTGGCCCCCCGGTAAGCGGGAGAAGAGGATAAGAATTGGTTTAACCGTAACCGGGAGAGTGGGATGGGAATCGGATCAATCGCTTGGGCTGATTAACACATTGCGTGTCAACAAGTTACATCATTCACAAAAAAACGGTAAAGTCGTTCGTCTTGACTCCCGCCTACACGGGGGTGACGGTTAGGGAACAA
>DOMV01000429.1 GCA_003509805.1 Planctomycetaceae bacterium | reverse complement strand
GATCTGGCCGCGGTCGACCCCCGCTGGATACGGAAACAATTCAGCGTCATCCAGGAACGACTGGTCCGCGAACTGAACGGGGAATGTTGTATCGACACCGATTCGGTCCCTTCGTCCAGGAAAAGCATCCAGGTGTCACGCTCGTTCCATGACGCGACGGACGATTTCCAGGCGGTTTCGGAAGCCGTCGCGACATTCGCGGCGCGGGCGTGCGAGAAATCCCGGGAACAGGAGACCGTCGCCTCCGGGATTTATTTGCACCTGAATACGAGTCGTTTCAACGGACACTATGCGTCCGCGAGCCGGGCCGACGGGTTTCCCGTGCCGACCGCACACGCTCCCGAGGTGATCGGGACGGCTTTGAAATTGCTGCGTGAAATCTGGCGCCCCGGCCTGATGTATAAGAAGGCTTCCGTCATCCTGCTCGATCTGCGCGACGCGGGGGCCGTCAAATCCCGGAAAACGCTTTTTCCGCTCGACGATGTTTCCCCGGAACAGCGTGAAAAAGGAGAACGGCTCATGGAATCAATGGACCGGATCAACGGCCGACTGGGACGGAACGCGTTGTTTTTCGGCGCCCAGGGAACCGTTCGAAATTGGCGGGGCGCCTCGGAACATTGCAGTCCCGGCTATACGAGGAACTGGGACGAATTACCCGTGGCGAAAGCCGAGTAGGCCGCCCGGTCATCCCAGCCGGCCCGGTCACCCATTCGATTCCGAAGCCGCTCCCCGGTGTCCGTAGGGCCCCGGTGTCCGTAGAGCAACGCGATCTTTTTCCGTTCTTCGGCGATTTCGAGAGACGTTCCCTGAGGCGTTCGGCGTCCCCGGCGTGCGGCGACTCAGCTTGCGACGACTTTGAGCAGTTGTTTCATTTTTTCCGTGACACGGCGGTGATCGATAATACATTCGGGCAAAGGAGTCAGCGCCGGCTCTTCCCGGATACGTCCGGCCATGACGCCGTTGGCCCCTTCGTGCAGCGAACGGACCGCGAAAACGCCCAGTTCGGCGGCAAGCATTCGATCAATCGGGCAGGGGGAACCGCCCCGCAGGATATGGCCGAGCACGACGACCCGGGAATCGTAGGGATTGTCGGCTTCCTTGAGTTTTTCCTGCAACAGGTACGCCCCGCCGTGCGAATCGCCTTCCGAAACGATCATCATGACCGATTTTTTGCCGAGGGCCTTGATTTTTTTGAGGTGTTCGACCATTTCAGGGATCGGCTTGGCGATCTCCGCCGTACTCACGATTTCGGCCCCCGAAGCCAGCGCGGTAAACATCGCGACATCGCCGCAATGCCGTCCCATCACCTCGACGATGAACATCAAATCATGGGAACCGGCCGTATCGTACAATTTATCGACCGCGTCGACCGCCGTCTGGACCGCCGTGCTGAAACCGATGGTCAAGTCCGTTCCGAGCAGGTCGTTGTCGATCGTACCGGGAAGACCGACGATCCGGCCCGTCCAGAAATTTTGAAGTTCGATCGCGCCACTGAGCGTTCCGTTCCCGCCGATCGGGAGCAACGCGTCGATCTTGCGTTTGCGGAGAACATTCGACGCGTCCTTCAACCCTTCTTCCGTTTGAAACCGCGGGCAACGGCTGCTGTGCAGGATTGTTCCGCCGACCCGGGCCAAACCCGAGACGGAACCGCGATCCATGAACGGGCTGCCGTACTGATCGACGTAAAAATCTTCGTCCAGCAGACCTTGGTATCCGTGACAGATGCCGATCACTTCGTCCTGCTTTTCATTCGCCGCGCGCACGATTCCGCGAATACAGGCATTCATGCCCGGGGCGTCGCCGCCGCTGCACAAGACTCCGATTCTCATGGGCAAATATCTCCTGACAATATCTCCGAAAGCCGGTCGGAGCCTGACGCTTCGACCGGAAAACAGGGTGCGCCGGTGGGATGCGGGTGGAAGGCTGAGCCGGGTTCTTGACACGGGAGGCGATCCCGGGACATAATCGCGGGAAGCCGGGCGCCGCTTCCGTTTTTCAGCGTGAAGGCCGTCATTATCGCCGTTCTGCGGAAACATGTCAACCGGGTAAAACACGGTATACCGGAAACGCGGTGAAATTGGTTGTTTGGTGCAGGCTGCCTGTCGCACTCACTCGCCGTAAGACCTTTGTCAACAGTTTGTTGCACGTTTCGTTCGAGCGACAGGCGATTGTTCGCGGGAACAATTTNNTCAGGCCGTTTACGGTATATCAAACGAGGAGCAATCGGGATGCGTAGCGATCTTGCCGTTCTCGGGTTTTTCCAGACCGTTCCCTGGATTTTTGTTGCGTTTTGCGCGACGGCGCCGTTTGCATATCTCCCCGCCGCCGCCGACGATGGCAGTATCCGTGCGGACACACGCATCAACCTTTCCGGGACGGTCACCGGACCGGACGGCCTGCCCGTCAAAGGCGCCTCCGTACGCATCACCACCTACGGCCAAGGCAGTTCCTCGTCGAACCAATACGATACGGATGCGAAAGGACGCTATTCCATCCGTACTCTCAGGCTGGGCCGTTTTCTCTGCCTCGACGTCTATCACGGCTCCCTGGTCGCCGAGCCGATTATCGGCTTCGAGATTCAGGCGGAACCGGCCGAACTCGTCATCAATCGCCGCCTCGCGCCCGGGAAAAAGATCACGGGAAAAATCACCTGGGGGCCCGACAAACTTCCGGTCGCCGACCATGAAATCGAGCTTACCCGCGACGAATCGCTTCCCGGCGAAGAAGCCTCCGCCCGGTTCGGACAGGACTTGTTCCATTACCGCTGGGTTCACACGAAAAGCGACGGGGTTTTCGAAATGCACGTCCCGCCGGGAAAATACCGGTTCCAAACCCCGAGCGATCCTTTCGGACGCCATCCTTACCAACAGACGATCGAGGTGACCGCGGATTCCGCCGATACGGTCGTCAATGTCAACCTCCGGTATCAGCCGAATAGAAAACTGCGCTGCCGGGTCGTCGATTCGGCCGGCCAACCGGTCAAAGGTATTTCCGTCGTGGCCGACCAATACACACGATCGCGAACCAACGAACACGGTGTCGCCGACTTTGACCGGTTGCCCTGTAAGGCCCACACGTTTATGATTTGCGAATGGGAAGACGGCAGGGAAGACGGCAACGACGGCGTGGTGCAAAGCTATCCGATGCAAAACAACGGAAACCGGGGAAACCCGGCGAAAAGAACGATTTCGCGGGGAATCGTCCGGCCGCTCGGTCCCGGCGCGAAGGACGTCACGCTCACGCTCTTGAAACCGGTCGGCGTCAAGGGACGCGTGCTCGATTCGGACCTCCGTCAACCGCTTGAAGGCGTGAACGTCCATTTGTGCCGGGGGGATTGGCGTGAAGAAGAGGGCGGAAGGTTCCGGGTTTACAATCAAGACGCCTGGTCGCCCGTCCGCCCGGATGCCGAAGGGCGCTTCGCTTTCGAGAATCTGCTCCCCGGCGGTTCCTACCGCCTTCACCTTTCGCGAAGCGTGAAATCACCGGAAAACGAGCGGGAAACCACGTTGTACGGCTGTCTCGGGTACTTCACGGTTCCGCTCCCGGACGGCGACACCGACGGTGGCTCAGAAAACGGCTCTGAGAACGAAAAGTCGTTTACGGAGTTGGAATTGCCCGATTTTTACGCGCAACAGCCGACCGAATGGAGTCCGGATCCCGGCAACGAACGAATGCTTGAATCACCCTCGCCGGACATTTTCATCGAGAATCTCGCCTCGGCCCTGGACGCAGCCGCGCGCAAACAAAAGCAAGTGCTCCTGCTCTTCTCCGATTTCGAAACGAAAGGTTTCGAACCTCAAGACCAGAGGTCTATCAGCGACTCTTATACTTACGAACTGACGCCCTACGTCGATGATGCGCTGTTCAAGGAAGTGCTCCGGGAATACGTGGTTCTTGCCTACGAAGTCGAAAATTTTCTTGAACCGCCCGGGGAAATCGCCTTCATTACGAAACAGCTCGGGTTCAGTCTGGAAAAGGAGCGGGGCTGCGTTCTCTGCATTCTCGACGACACCGGCGTCTGCGTGGCCAAGAGGTCGCTTGCCGATCTCGGCCGGCCCGACGATCCCGGTTGGATCGACCCGGGAAAGCTGCGGAAGTTTTTGGAAGCCACCCCGTGAAAAGACGGGTTCATCACTCGCTGACGCTTCGTGCTCCGAATTCCGGCGTCTCTTCTTCAAGGGGCCAGTCGATCGAGAAAACGCCGCTTTGAGTCGCCGCCCGAAAAGCCGCTTCAAAAGCCGTTTCCTCTCCTGAGAGCCGTGCCCGTTCCTCCGGCGTCGGTTCCGGCGCATCCTCGGCCAAGGAAAGAATCGGGTCGAGTTTTCGGACGTGCTTCGAGTCGCTCGGCGCTTCCATCCGGAACGTGAGAGACGGGTTGCCGAATTCGCCGCCCAAATCGATGTCGAATCGGGCGTCATGCAGTTCGATCCTTGCCAAACGGCCCGACGCAACCACGTAATCGATGCGCAACAGGGCGTTGTCTTCCCGGCGAATCCAGAGGATCGCGGCCCTCTGCGAACCGGACCCCGTTGGACCGGCCCTTGTTGAACCGGACTGCGGCGCCGACCCGTCCGATTCTGAAACAACATGTTCGATTTTCACCAGGTCGCAGGGATTTTCATCCAGATATTCCGGCGTCAAAAGCGTCGCGGTCGCTCCATCCCGAAGCAACGTTTTGAGCGGGTCGGCCGCAAGGAGCAGCACGAGTTGCGGCGGCAGGAAAAAGCGGGCATGTGATACGGAATTCCCGGTTGTGCCGGAGCCTTCCCCGGTCGCTTGATACGCCCCCATCGTGACCGCGAGCCACGGATCCGAATAAAGATCGTTTATCGAGAGCCGATCCGGTGCGGGCTTTTCGAGGACCTGTCCCGGGAAAAGCGGTGTTTGCGCATACAATGAGGTCCCGTCGCAAACCAGATATCCCTTGAGTACCTCCACGCGAATCCGGTTGGGGCGTTCCCAGGCGATCGTACAGGGCGCAACCCTTTGCTCCCCCTGCGCATCGACAAGTTCAAAGAGAGCGTGGTCGCCGTAAGTCCGGGCGGACCGATACGCGGCGACCATTTCCCGCAAAATCGTTTCGGCGGTCCGACCGAGAATCGGCCCAAGCGGCTCACGCGCCGTGTGCGACGCCATGTTCGACTCTGTGTTCGACACCGCCCGGGACGATGGATCGTCGTTCGATATCCCGTTTCGACCGGGAAACCATTGCTTGCCATTGCCGACGACAATGCCGACGACAATGCCGGCAACGACAAGAATGAAAAGCAGGAGGAAGACGGTCCCAACGGTGACCGTGCGCCGAGGCCGACCGTCCCGGTTCTCGTGATCGATTCGGGAACCATCCTTATTTCGGGAACCTGTGCCGATTTGGGAACGTTTCATCGGGGCTAATGGCGGAGACTTCTTGTATGGACTTGTTGCATAACCGAAAAAATGCTACGATAGTGCGGGTCGTGGCGATTCTAGCAGCAGCGATTCTAGCAGCTTTGCGCGACAAAATCAAGCAAATTTCCTATCCGCGCCGCGACGGTCCCTTTTCATCCAATGGTTTTCCGTTGGTTTTCCGTTGGTTTTCCGTATTTCCCAGTCTCCGCACCATGTTTGAAACCGTATCCGACGCCCTCGCTTTCCCGAAGGATTATCCCTCGCTTTTCGATTCCGTCTTTCCGGGAGACCGTATCGTCATCGTTCCGGATATTTTTGCCGCGAGCCGACCGGAACTCCTCGCGGAAACCGCTTCCCTGGTCCTCAAGGCCGGCATCGAGCCCGATCATGTCCTCGTCCTGCTTACCGAAGCCGATGAACGAGACCACGGGCCCACGTTGCGTTCCCTGCTGGAACAAGCGGATCCCGGTTTGCGCATCCACGTTCACAAGCCGGGGTTGCGGCAAGAACTCGCGATGCTCGGAACGAATGCCCGCAACGAACCGATCGCCGTCAATCGGGAAATCGTCGACGCCGATGTCGTCATTGCCGTGCAAAAAGACGGGACCGGCGAATCGGCCGTTTTTCCCCGCTTTTCCGACAGCGAAACGATCCAGCGTTTCCACGAGGCCGCGAACAGGGAAAAAAGTGCGGCGAAAGCGCTCCGGAAAACACTGCGTCTCGAAGCGACCGAGGTTTCCGGTTTACTCGGTATCGCCGTGACACTGAAATGTGTCACGAAAGGGCGAAAAGGGTTGGCCTTTGAAGCAAGCCACGGAGGTTGAGCCGTCCCCGAAAACGACCGTTACCGCTTACGCGCCGCAGCCTGAAGACCAAAAACGGCGGTTTTCACGAATCGAACCAATCCGGGAAAGAGACGTCCCCAGAACCCCGACCAGACCGTCCGGGAATACGGTTTGCAAGCAAGGGCCCGGAGATACCAACCGAAGGCCGGCCACCAGCCCGGACACGCGTCGCCGCGAGCCTTGTATGTTTGAGCCCGAAGCGTCCGCACATGGCGTCCTTTTACGTATTGCGAACCCCCGTATTGGTTTAAGAAACGCGGGACGACGACATTCAGTATCAAGTCGCGGCGTTTGTCTCCGCCTTGACTGGAAATACTCGAATGCCCTTTCCGATAAAGCGTGAGATTCTCTCCGATCAAATGAAAATCGAAGACCATCGCGGCGCGAAGCCAAAAGTCGTAGTCCATCGAAAAGGGCGGAAAATCCTCGTCGAAGCAACCGACCTGTTCGTAAACCGCTTTCCTGGTAATGCTGGTCGACATCCCGATTTGAAGCTCCTCCGTAATCAATGCCGGAAGCGCTTTTCCATGAAAGGTTTTCCAGGCGGGATCGCCGACGATGTTCGATTCCTCGTCGATAATCGTCATTCCTGTCGCGCAAATTCCGACGGTCGAATCGGCGTCGAGAACGGCGATTTGCGAGGCCAGTTTTTCAGGCCGCCAAACATCGTCCGAATCGAGCAGGGCGATCAACTCGCCCCTCGCCTGCCGGATCCCTTTGTTCCGGGTCCGCGGTTGCCCCATGTTTTCCTGTCTTTCATAAACGATTCGCGGATCGTCCAAAAACGGCCGGACGATCGACTCCGTATCATCGGTCGAACCGTCGTCGATAATCGACAATTCCCAATCGGCGAACGTTTGGCCCAGGACGGACCGAATCGCTTCACCGATAAAACGCCGGCAATTGTACGTCGGCATGATAATGCTGACGCGCGGCGAACGGGCTACCCGGGAACGGGGGGCGGAAACAATCGTCGATTCGGGAAAAACAATTTCCGTTTTAGTATTCATTTCGAAAAGCAGGGCACCTCTGAAAATGCCGTTTTCGGATCAAAAAATTGATTCAAGCGCACGACAATCGTGTTCTTGCAAAATCGTCCTGTTTTTTCGCGACAAAGTCCCTCGGCAAACCTCTCGCATTTCGAAATCGACGAAGCGGAACTGTCCTTTGGTCTTTGCCGGTCTTTGCCGGTCTTTGCCGGTCTTTGCCGTCGTACCGTTGGGCTGAAAAATGGGGATGAAACCCAAACTGTACGAATTTTTAGCGAATTTTTTCCAGATGACAAGACCTCGCCCCCCTGTTTTTTGTAATTCGAATCGATACCGGCAACGCGGTGACGTTGGTTGTTTGGCGAAGACTGCTTGTTGCACTCGCTCGCCGCAACATCTTGGCAAATATCCGGTTGCACGTTTCGTTCGAGCGACGGACGATTGTTCGGCGATTGTTCGCGGGAACCGTTTCAGGCCGTCGTTTCAGGCCGTTTGCGGTATCATTTTCAGAGATGCCCAAAAAGTAAACGTTGCCATCGCCTCCGAAAAAACACCCCTGGAAAAACGCCGATCACATTTGACATTCCGGCTTTTGTGGATTATACTACGCAGGTCATACTGGAAGCGGGGTGACGACTGATTGTCGCACTCGCTCGCCGCAACGCCCTTGTAAATACGCCCTTGTAAATACACGCTTGTAAATACACGGTTGCACGTTTCGTTCGAGCAACCGGGCGGTTGTTTGCGGGGACCGTTGCAGGCTGTAGTTGCAGGCCGTCGTTTCAGGCCGTTTGCGGCATGGAATGCCGGTTGGCGTTGCGGATTTGCGGACTGTGTTGTCTTTTCGTCGAGTTGTCGTTTCGTAGCAAAACGAAATTTTGTGCGGGTGCCGGGCTCCTTCTTCCCGATTTCCTTATTCCCTGACTCCTCATTCCTTGACAGCAACTTCTTCCAAGGCGATCGTGCTTTTTTCGGGCGGTCTCGACAGCATCCTGACGGTCCGGGCTTTACAGCGGCAGGGAATCGAGTGCATCCTGCTCAATGTTGCGACACCGTTTCACGATTGTTCCCTCCATGCGGCGGAGCGGGCGGCGGCGCTCGGCGCGGAATTGGTCGTTCACCGTACCGGAGAGGATTACCTGCGCCTGATCGCCAACCCGCAATGGGGGTACGGCAAGGCGATCAATCCGTGTATCGATTGCCGCATCCTGATGTGCCGGGTCGCCAAACAACTCATGGAAGAGCGCGGTGCCGTCCTTGTGGCAACGGGCGAGGTGGCCGGTCAACGGCCGAACAGCCAAAAACAGCACCAGCTCAGCCTGATTTCGCGGGAATCGCATCTGGCAGGCCGTCTGGTACGTCCGCTTTCGGCCAAGGTGCTCGCGGAAACGGTCCCGGAACGGGAGGGAATGGTCGATCGGGAACGGTTGTTCGCCTTCAACGGTCGCGGCCGGGTCGGGTTGATCCGGCTGGCAAGGGAACTCGGAGTTAAAAAAATTCCGCAGCCGTCGACGGGCTGCCTGTTGTGCGAAAAATCCTATGCCCCCAAGCTCCGGGATCTTTTCAAATACGAACCGCAACCCCGCGTTTGGGATATCGACGTCTTACACGCGGGGCGGCAGTTGAGAATCGACCCGGAAATCAAATGCGCGATCGGGCGCAACGAGGCCCAGTGCGACCGATTGCAGGAACTCTTCCATCGCGAAGACCGACGGCCTTCGATCCTATCGGTTCCCGAGAACTTCAACGGCCCGGTCGTCCTTTTGATCGGTCCCGATTCGAAGCGGGATGCCCCGGAAAAATGGGACGCCGCTCTCCGGCTGGCAGGCTCGCTCCAACTGCGTTTTACCCCGAAGTCGAAATACGACCCGGAAAACGCCGTTTCCCGATTCTTACAGTGTTCCGCCGAAAATTTGAATGCGCCGCAACCAGGCGAAGCGTCAGCGAAGCCGGAGGAAGCAGCGGATCCGCGGGAGAACGGCGCGAGCATCGGTTCCACTTTTCCGTGGAGACCACACCATGCCGGGGAAGAACGTTGCGCGCGGGTATTCGCCGATCCCGACGTGGAAAAATACCGCGTCATCGCCGACCGTTAGCGGGGGCGAACCGCAAAGGGGCCGACACATCCCTGTCGCCTCCCGATGCTCCGCGTGGCAGCCGAAGCGAGCGACAGTCCGAAGGGCCATGTTGTTTTTCGGGGGGCCGGCTTAAACGGAAAACGGGGCCGACTTCGGTCCAAACGGTCTCTAAAACGTATACCGGGTCACGAATTCGTACCGGACCGTTTCACCGGGCCGCAGTGAGGCGATCGTGCCGGTATTCGGGTCGTATTGCTGCCAATGGGTGCGCCAAAAACTGACTTCAAAGCCGGTCATCAGGGCCTCGCTCCAGTTGTACAGGGCGTTGACGAAGATGCAATGCGAATAGTTGCGCGACCGGTTGTCCGTCGCGTTGCCGCTCCGTAGATCCTGGTCGAACGGGTCGTCGATCAGACAACCGCCGTTGAGTTGAAGCCGCTTCGTCAGGGAGTATTGCAGGCCGACCCAGCCGCCTTGGGCACGGACCGTGTCGCGACGCGCCAGGTCGATCCCTTGCAGGACGCCTCCCTCGAAGGAACCGAGATTCTCGCCGACGAACAATTCCCCCTGGAGCCGGAGCGTTCCGGTGATCGGGACGTCGGCGTCGAGGTTGAACGACCAGGTTCGGTAACGGTGCGCATCACGGGTGCGCGAATCATCGTCGTAACGATAATGATCGAACTGCTGCTCGCCGATATGGGCGGACACCCCGATCGTCACCGGTTGGCCGTTTGTGGACATACCGTTCGGGGACATGCCCGCGCCGAAGGAATAAGCGATGCGACCCTCGACGATCGGCCAATCGCCGACGTTCGGGTTGACGTTGGCCGGGTCGTTGAACCCGTCGCGGAGCACGTTGTCGGCAAGTCCGAATTGCAACGACAACCGCGTGTACGGGCTGCAATAAAAGGTCCGGTCGACCCGCAACTGGGCGCGGCGAAAACCGATGTTGCCCACGGCGGCCCCGGCCGTGTAGTTGAGCGTATTCGGGAAAAGCGGGGAAATGATTTCCCAATCCTGGCCGGCGAGGAATTTCCATTTCCTGTCGTACACTTCGACGAACGCCTTGCGCATCAGGAGCGAAGCCCGGTTGCGGAGCGTGTAGGCGCCCTGGAAATCGATTTCCACCACGCCGCGCGTCTTACTGCCGTACCAGCCGGGAAGGCCCGGACCATCGGCTTTGATTCCCAGCCGGGTCGATCGCGGGTCGATGTGAAACACGCTGTTCCCGTCAATATCCGGCGAAAGGGAATAAACGCAGAAATCGCCAACCGACGATTTCTGCGATTCGAACGAGGCGCTGACGTTGATGTAACCGTAAGGCGTGAAAGTGAAACCGCCTTTTTTCCAGGCCATGCACTTTCCAAGCGGCGGCGCGGAGGTGGACGACATGACCGGCTGTGGAACGGGCTGTGGAACGGGCTGTGGAACGGGCTGTGGAACGGGTGGAACGTTGAACGGTAAATCAAGCCCCTGTGCGGTGGACGATGCTGTAGACGATGCTGTAGACGATGTTGTGGACGATACGGTGGGCAGTGCCGTAGACAGTGCCGCAGACAGTGCCGTAGACAATGCAGCGGCGGGTGGTCTTTCGTTCGTATCGAGGACACGGTCCTGCCTGTACTGCCGCAAAAACGCCTCGAATTCATCCCGGGAAACGTAATCGGGGGCCGTATCGGAGGCTATGACGAAAACGGCCGGTCCGAAAAGCAGGAGCGTTCCCGCCGGAAAGAGGCGGCAAAAAAAACGAAATATACGGAATATCATGGCAATCGGCTTCGTTGTATTCGCTGATGGTATTCGCTTGCGGGCAAAAAAACGGCCGTCGTCCTCATCGACCGGGTGTTAAGCGCACGAGCAATAAAAACGGAATGGTCCGCAATACGGGAACAATCGTCACATTTTACACATGAAGAAAGAATGGAGAAACGTTACACCGAAGCCGTTTGAGTTTTCCGCTCAAACCGCCTGTTTACCTACGGAAAACAGACTCCCGAATCATCGGCTTCGGGAAATGTCAATGGTTTTCAGTATACACTGGAAACGCGATGAAAACGGACATTTGGTCAAGTCCGCCCGGTCAAGTCCGCCTACCGCACTCGCTCGTCCTTGACTCTGTATTATGTAATGACGTAAACGGATCGTTCGAGCGGCNNAAAAACATGCCGTAGTTTCAGGCCGTTTACGGTATAACACGGTTTTTTCCGTACACCGGCTGGAATTTCCGGCAAAAAACGGTAGAATCGGGAGTTGATGTTTGCCGATTTTCCGGTTGAAAAACGACCGTCGTCGCCGTCGGCACGTTCTCCGTTGTCGCCGTTCTTTTTCTCCGTTTTTATTGAACCATTGAAAAATCAAGGAGTTGTTTTCGTCCATGAATACGCCGCTCAGCAGCCCGAAACGTTCCCGTACCGACATCAAAAAAGTCGCGATCCTTTTTTCCGGCGGACCCGCGCCGACCGCAAACGCCGTCATCAGCGGAGCCGCGACCTGTTTTGCCCGAGCCGGGATTGAGGTGTACGGGATGAAGCACGGATACACGTTCCTGGTGGATTTCGACGAATCGAAACCGCTCAAGGAAAACGAGGCGTACCTCCGGCTCGACAAAGGATCGTGGACGAACGAAGGACTCCGTACGCTCCAGGGAATCTGCATCGGCACGGCGAGGGCGAATCCGGGGAAGCACCTGAAAACGCACCCGGATTTGAAGGACCCGGCGAAGACTGCCCCGTTGGCGACGGTTTACAAGGCGTTGCGTTCGTTGGGGATCGACGCCCTGATTTCGCTCGGCGGCGACGATACGTTGACGACGGCGGCGAAGTTCAAGTTGTTCATGGACACGCTGCCCGCTTCGGAAAAGCGGATCAAGGTCGTCCACCTGCCGAAAACGATCGACAACGATTACGAGGGAATCGATTTCACGTTCGGTTATTTCACGGCGGTCGAGATGCTGGCGAAAGAGACGCGGAACCTGCTGGCCGATTCGGAAGCGACCAACACCGGTTACGTCTGCCAGTTGATGGGGCGCAAGGCCGCCTGGCTCGCCTACGGAGCCGCGATCGCCGGGGAGGCCAGCCTGGTCATCGGCCTTGAGGACCTTGAAAACGCGCCGGAATCCTGGAAAGCCGTCGAGGAAACCGTCGATCCCGATTCCGGCAAGGTCGTGCTCGGCGGGGACGGCAAACCGCTGATGCGGGACATTTTCAACGTCGATCACATCGTCGCCAAAACGGTCGATACGATTCTCGCCCGGGAAAAAGAGGGACGCAACAGTTTCGTGATGATCATTTCCGAGGGAATGGCCGAATACCTCCCGCTTTCGGAAATCAAGATGTGCGTTTCGGAAGACGAATACAAATCGCTCAAGCCNNGTCGAAATGCTGGCCCTCGAAATGCGAAATCTGCTGGCCGACTCCGAGGCGTCCGGTAGTGGGTACATTGCGCAGGTGATGGGTCGCAAAGCCGCTTGGCTCGCTTACGGGGCTTCCGTGGCTGGCGAGGCCAGCATGGTGATCGGGCTTGAAGATATTCACCAGGATTGGTACGGCACGGAGCAGACGCTGGACCCCGAAACCGGCAACGTGATGAAAGATGCGTCCGGCAATCCGATCATGCGGCAAATTTTCGACGTGCGGAAAATCGTCGATCGTTGTGTCGACGTTATCCTGGCGCGGGAAGCGGAAGGCAAACATGCGTTCGTCGCCGTCGTCTCGGAAGGCTTGGCCGAGTATTTACCGCTGTCGGAAATCAAAATGTGTTGCTCTGACGACGAATACAAATCGCTCAAGCCGGACACGTTCGGCCACTTCCCGGTCTCGCAGCTCAAATACAGCAGTCGTTTCGGACGGCTCGTCCAGGACGAATACCGGAAGCGGACCGGCCGGTCGAAGAAAATGGTCGGGCTCCAGTTCGGCTACGAAGTCCGTTGCAACGCGCCGACCGCCTACGACGTGATGCTCGGCAGCCAGATCGGCGTCGGCGCCTACCGGGCCCTGTGCGAAAAAGACCTCAACGGCGTGATGGTTTCGGTCGGCGGTACGATGAACCTTTCGTTCCCGAAATTCGAGGACTTGATCGATATGGACAAACTCCGCGCCTTCCAGCGGCCGATCCGCGTCGGCAGCGACCTTCACCAGCTTGCCCGCTACCTGGAAGCATGGAGCGAATAGGATGATTTTTCACGGCCGGACGGGACCCGGTCTTGAACCACTCGGTTTTCATGAAACGTTTATTTGTCCAAAATTTTGGTCAGCTCAAGTCCGCTGAAGTCACATTCGGTGATTTGACGGTATTCACCGGCCCGCAAGCCTCGGGAAAAAGCGTTTTTTTGCAGTTGTTCAAGCTGTTGCTCGACAAAGACCTCGTCGGTGACAAATTGCGCAAGGATTCGGCGGTTTGGAAAACGAAAAGACGGGCAGATACGTTGCGATTGTTTTCCGGCCTGTATTTCGGCGAAGGGATGGGGGCTTTGCTCGACAACGAGCGACTCGGTATCAAACAGGACGGTAAATCCGTATCACTGAGCGATTTGTTGCCCCGCGGTGAGAGCGAGTCGCCCGAGACGGTTTTTTATATTCCGGCCCAACGGGTTTTGGCGTTTCGTGACGGTCGGCCACGCTCCTTTTCCGACTTCGCCGCCGGCGATCCTTTTTGTGTGCGTAATTTCAGCGATACGATCCGCCGCCTGACGGAGACGGATTTCTCCGACAAGGAAATACTGTTTCCAAGACCGTACCTGCTGAAAGAGACCTATCGGAAACTGCTGGAACGAGCGGTTTTTCATGACTTTTCCCTGAAATTCGCCGTGGACGGCAACTCACGAAAACGCCTGACGTTGGCGAAAAACGATACGGAGCTCCCCTTTATGGTCTGGTCGGCTGGGCAACGCGAATTTATGCCATTATTGCTCGGTCTATATTGGCTGTTGCCCAGTGGTAAAACTGTTAAAAGGCCGGATGTCGGTTTTGTCGTGATCGAAGAACCCGAGATGGGGTTGCATCCCAACGCCACCTCCGTTGTGTTGCTGTTGATTCTGGAACTGATTTGGAGGGGATACAAGGTTTGCCTTTCGACCCACTCGCCGCACGTTTTGGATGTCGTATGGGCGATCAATACCATGATCCGGTGTAATGCAAACAAGAAATATGCGTTGCAATTGTTCGGCGTCGATAACTGCTTCCCCAACTATATGGAGGTCGGCAAAGTCACGAAAGCGGCTCTCGACAAGACGTACAAGGTTTATTATTTCGACGTCGACGCGGGCGATGTCAGGGATATCTCCGGCTTGGACCCTTCCGCCGCCGATGCCTTCGAGGCCGGCTGGGGCGGATTGACCGGTTTCAGCGGGAACGTTGCGGATGTGGTCGCCCAAGTGGTGCGGGAGGCGGATCGTGGGTAAGTCTCGCAAGACGATTACGTTTCGTGACGCGGTTAAAAAATGTCCCGCAATCGGCGGAGGATTGTGCGACGGCCTCCAGGCATTGTCGCAACAGTACCGGGGTAAGGTGCGGCAATCGAAAAACGTTCGCGTAACGGGCAGTATCGATATCGATTCGACGCTGAAAAGACAGTGTCCGACTGATAATCGTTGGGACTACGGTTTCGGACTTGCCTCGAACGCCGCGAAAGCCCCGAACGATGACCGTGTTTCCTGGGTGGAAATCCACCCGGCGACGGCGGGAGATGTCAAAGAAGTGATTCGGAAACTACAGTGGCTGAAAAACTGGTTGCAAAAAAACGCCCCCGAATTGAACTCGTTGGCGTCGAAGTATGTTTGGATTCCCTCCAAAGGCAATTCCATCCCGCCCAGTAGTCCTCAACACAGGGAGCTGGCGAGCAAGGGGATCGTGTTGGCATCCGCTCCCTACGCACTCGTTTATACTGAAGCCGGTTGAGTCGTTGGTAAACACAGCTCGTTTGGTCCGCCCGTTTACCCCTCGTGCGGCGTTGTTTTTCGAGGGCGGGCTTCTCGAACGTCGGCTTCGGGAAATTTCGATGGCTTTCGGTATCATTGACTTTTTTGTACGCTCGTCATTTCTCTTACCATGAAAGGAACCTTGGACCATGAGCGCGCGTCTTATTCTCGGTGTCAACGTCGGCAGTTTCGCCAAAAACTCGGGCGAAGTTCAAAAAGTGTTCAGCGAATACGGCTGTTCGATCCGTACCCGGCTCGGCCTGCATGAAGCCACGGAGGGCGCCTGCGATCCGAAGGGCCTCATCCTTCTCGAATTTGTCGGCGGAAAGCAGAAGGCGGATGAGATGATCGCCAAATTGACCGCGATCCAGGGAATCGACGTCAAAACGATGTCGTTCGATTGACATGCCGGACGCGTTCGACCCTCTTACAGCGGGTGCGGACGTCCTTGTAAATCGCCCCGATTATACTGAAAACGCGGTGAAAACGGACATTCGGTCAAGTCCGCCTGCCGCACTCACGCGCCTTAACGTCTGTTCAGGCAGGTGCTTAAACGGCTCGTTCCAGCGGCAGGCGTTTGAGCGCGGGATTGTGCGCGGGAGGATTATCTTGCCGTTCGAAGTATAACGGACCAAGAGAGAAAGAAAACCCCGGCGCGAGACGGTACACGAAGCACACAAAGCCTTGCAAACATTGGGTTTGCAAGGCTTTGTCTATAAATCGGGGCGACAGGATTCGAACCTGCGACTTCCTGCTCCCAAAGCAGGCGCGCTAGCCAGGCTGCGCCACGCCCCGTACTTACGTGATGCATTTCAGCCGATCAGATGCGCCGTAGGAAACCGGAAGCGAAACCGGTCATGCCGATAAACCGTGCTAACAAATTTCATCCAAAACCTCCTGCAATTTTTCCTTGTCTTGCACGCCCATCATCCGCTCCACGACGCGACCGTTATGAAAAAAAAGCAGAGTTGGAAGCATATCGATCCCGTATTGCGAACCTATCTGCGGAGCCTCGTAAACGTTGACCTTCGCAAAACCGTACTCGCCGTTGTTTTCCGATGCCAACTCATCCAGGATCGGTGCAAGGACCCGGCATGGCCCACAACTTGGAGACCAAAAATCCACCAGCACGGGAATCTCGGATTTCAAGACAACATCGACAAAATCCCGCTCGGTAACTTCACAAACCTCACCCATGTTCTTAACTCCAACTACGGGAACCTCCATGACAACCAAGCCCATGAAACAGTCATTCTATGAAGAAACGAGTGTCAATTATAACAATTTTAACGGCTGCGACAACTTGGAACACAAAAATTTTCTGTTCCTGCCGGCCATTTCTGTTTGCCGCACTCAATCGCCTTTAACGTCTGTTCAGAAAAGCACTTAAAAGGATCGTTCGAGCGGCGGGCGATTGTTCGCGGGAACAGTTTCAGGTCGTTGACAGTATGACATGTTCAAGTATACCCTGTTTAACTTGGTTGACATGAAATAGTTATAACGATTAGCCGATCAGGGGAGGAAAAAATGTGTAAATTTTAACGATTAGGTTAAAGCTGCTTATTGAAAAATATATTGAAACTATGTAAAATCGGGGCGTGAACTGGCACTCGAAGCGTTGCTGAAGTGTTTTTGGCCCTTTCTTAGTTTCGGTTCGTAAGACTGTTAGAGAAATGGTTTCTCATAACGCCTCGATACACAATGTATTAAAGGAGAAAAACATGTTGAAGAAGTTTCTTGTTCCGGCGATGTTCGCCATGTTCGTCGTTTGCATCGCCAGCGCCCAAGCGGCACAAGATGCGGCTGACGTCGCCGTGAAAGCCGACGTGGCGGCGACGGTTACGGAAGAGATTGTCAATGAAGGCGTCGTTGGAACGGTCGTTGCCGACGAGTGTTGCGATCCCTGTGTCACCGCGTGTGTCGCTCCTTGCCGTCCGCTCTTGGGCCGTTTGTTCTGCCGGCGCGCCTATTGTGCCGACCCGTGTGTCACCGAGTGCGCCCCGGTCTGTGCGCCGCGCTGCTGTAAGCCCGCCCCGGTTTGCCCGCCGCGCTACTGTCCGCCCGCTCCGGTCTGTGCGCGTCCGTATTACGGGTGCTTCGGTCGTGCTTATTGTGCCCCGGCC
>DOMV01000268.1 GCA_003509805.1 Planctomycetaceae bacterium | reverse complement strand
AGGCAGTTTTGTCCGGCAGCGCGGTTCTACGCCACAACGCCCGGATGAGCGATTCCGCATCCGCCGCTGGAAACACCGTGATCGGAGGCAGCGCCCGCTTGATCCAGACGGCGATGGCGCGCGGCCGTTCGGAAGTCAGTGGACGGGCGCTCCTCGCCGGGGCGTCGCTCGTGACGGGACATTGCAAGATCGACGGTACGTCGATCATCACCTGCAACGCCCGGATCGGCGGCGACATTGAGATTCACAGCCGATTCATCGGCGGCGATCAGGTCGTCGGTTTTCGTTACGGTGAAAGGAGGATCGCATGAATCCTCGCTATTATCAGGTGGAAGCGGTCGCCGCTGTTTACAATCATCTGTACGAAAAAGAGACCAATCCTTGCGTCGTGATCCCGACCGGCGGCGGCAAGTCACTGACGATGGCCACGATTTGCCGTGACGCCGTAACACGCTGGAACGGCAGGGGCCTGGTGATGGCCCATGTCAAGGAACTGCTGGAACAGACCGCCGGAACCTTGCGGCGCCTCGCCCCAGACGTTCCCGTGGGAATCTATTCGGCGGGACTCGGGAGCCGCGATATCGGCGAACCGGTCATCGTCGCGGGAATCCAATCGGTTCACCGAAAAGCCGACGTTCTCGGTCATTTTGACCTGATTTTGATCGACGAATGCCATCTTTTGCCGGAAGACGGAGAGGGGATGTACCGCACCTTCCTCCAGACGATGAAAACGATCAATCCGCGCGTTCGCCTGATCGGTTTCACCGCGACCCCGTATCGCATGAAGTCCGGGATGCTTTGCGGCCCCGACAATCTACTCAACGAGATTTGTTACGAAATCGGCGTCAAGGAACTGATCGTTCGCGGATACCTTTGTCCGCTCAAGTCGCGGGGGAGCGAACTGGCCGTCGATACGTCGGAGCTTCATCTTCGCGGCGGCGAATTCGTGCCGGCCGAGGTCGACGCGCTCATGGGCGCCGAGGCGTTCGAAAAAGCCGCCTGCCAGGAAATCGTCCAGCGAACGAAAGACCGAAACAACGTACTGGTCTTCGCCGCCTCCGTCGAACGGGCCGAAGTCGTTTGCCGATTGCTCCAATCGTACAGCGGGGCCGAATGCGCCGTCGTCACCGGCGAAACACCGGCATCGGAACGTGATTTGTTGTTGCGCCGGTTCAAAAACGAGAAGGTCAGTGCGAACCTGCTCGGCGACACCTTCAGACCGCTGAAATACCTGGTCAACGTGAATGTTCTGACGACGGGTTTCGATGCCCCGAACGTCGATTGCATCGTCCTGTTGCGACCCACCGCCTCGCCCGGCTTGTATTACCAGATGATCGGTCGCGGATTTCGTGTCCACGAATCGAAGAAGGAAACGCTCGTTCTCGATTACGGGAACAATATCGTGCGGCACGGCCCCGTCGATTCGATCAAAGTCGATCCGGCCCGTGAAAAAGGGACCGGGGCTGCTCCCGCGAAGGAATGCCCGAAATGTCATTTCATCATGCACGCCGCGATCTCGGTTTGTTCGGAGTGCGGTTTCGAATTTCCGAAACGGGAGATCACGCACGAAACGACGGCTTCGGTGGAGGGGATCATTTCCGGCGAGGTGACCGACACGACCTATTCCGTCATCGATATCGAATACACCGTCCATCAAAAGAACGGCGCTCACCCCGGCGATCCGCGATCCGTGCGTGTCGATTACGTCATTCAGCGCGGTTACGGTTACCAGCGTTCAAAGTCGGAATGGGTCTGTCCCGAGCATTCCGGTTGGGCGCGGAAGAAATTCGAGGATTGGTGGAAAAAACGGTCGAACGCTCCGCCGCCCGACTCCGCCGACGAAGCCGTCGACATCGCCCGCTCCGGCGGTTTGCTGCCAAGCGCGGAAATCGTCGTTCGGAAAGTCGCCGGGGAAAAGTACGACAAAATCATTCAAACGCGAATCGTCGATCAACTTGGACCGCAGACTTCGCCCGTAACGCATTTCGGTAAAACCTGCGGCATGTGCAGTCACTACGCCTACGGATTCTGCCTCGAAAAACAGCAGGAAAACATCCTGGAAACGGCGTCGGCCTGCGAATCGTTCGCCGAAATCGACCTGGATGACGTTCCCTTTTGACCCCGTAAAAACATGCTTCTACCGCTCATTCTTCCGTTTTCCCGGCGGCAGCGTTTCTTGCTGCTGCTCGCACTCCTTCTCGGCGTCTTCATCGTTACCGCGATCAAGGGCTGCCCTCATTGACAGGATTTTTCCATGACGAAAAACAACATTCAACATCGCATGTCGATCTGTATCAGCGACTTGCATCTGCCGAGCCATAACGTCAAAGCGGTCAAAATGGTCGTCGATTTCATTCGCGAACAAAAACCGGGCCGAATCCACGTGCTCGGCGACGCCATCGATATGTGGACGTTAAGTCGATTCGACAAGGACCCGGCAAGGCGTCTCAATCTCCAGGAAGAACTCGACGCCGTGAGGGATTGGCTTCGGGAACTCCGCGACGCCGCCCCCCACTCCCAGATCATTTATTCCGAGGGAAATCACGAATATCGGCTCCGAAAATATTTGATGAGCGAAGCGAAGGCGCTCGCGGGGCTCCGGGCGCTTTCGCTCGACCAGTTGCTTGATTTTCAAAAACTGCGCATCCGGTTCCAAACCCAGGATCGTCCCTATCGCATCGGTCATCTGCTGTTCACGCACGGCCAGTTCGTTTCACGTTGGTCCGGCATGTCGGCGAAACGACATTTCGAGCAGTTCGGATGTTGCGTCATTCACGGCCATACGCACCGCCTCGGAGCGTTTTATCACACGGACATCAACGATTGTTACGGCGCCTGGGAGGTAGGATGCCTCTCGACGCTCAATCCCGACTACGTCACCGCGCCGGATTGGCAGAACGGATTCGCCGTCGTCCATCACAGCAGCAAGTATTTCAGTGTCGAGCTCGTGGCGATCATCCGGGACCAATTCGCGTTTCGCGGATCGTTGTTCGGGCGTTCCAAGGCGACACCGTCGACCATCGTGGAGGATTTATCGTGAAAAAAGTTCAAATCAGGGACTGCACGATCTTTAACGCCGACTGCATGGAGGTGCTTCCGACGCTGGAACCGGTATCGTTATGCGTTTGCGATCCTCCCTACGGCTGCGCGTTCGTGAGCAATATGCGCACGGTATCGGAACAGCCGCCGATGCTCGCCAACGATGAAAAACCGCATTTGGAATTTGTTCCACCGATCGTTCGAGCCGTCAAACCGGACAGCGCCATTTACCTTTGCACCCGATTCGCCGAATTCTCGCTCTGGGAAAACGCCCTCAAGGACGCCGGGGCGACCGTCAAAACGCCGATCGTTTGGGACAAAACCGTGCATACGATGGGGGACGTTTACTGCGATTACGGCAACCAAGTCGAACTGATCCTTTTCGCGCACATCGGGCGTCCAAGACTCAGGCGCGGGCGGCCTTTGAATTTATGGACGATCCCTCGCGAACCCAGTGGTCCTCACCCCACGCCGAAACCCGTTGAGTTATTCAAACGCTGTATTTTGAACAGCAGTGATCCCGGCGACCTGATCCTTGATCCCTTCCTTGGCTCCGGGACAACCGCTGTTGCCTGCATATTGACCGGTCGCCGATTCGTCGGATGCGAAATTTCGTCCCGCTATTTTGATCTCGCCTGTGAGCGGATCGAACGAACGTATCGCGAGGTCGACAATCGGCTTCCCGGTTTCGATCTTTTTCAGGAATACGCACCCGAACAACAAGGTTCATTATTCGGATGACCAACGTATTCTACCACCCACCATCAAAACCGAACAGAGGTCTCAATGCAAAAAACGCTGACGAAAGAGCGACTCGCGGCCAAACTCGACGGCATGGAATACCAGGAAGAACTGCCGGGCGAATGGATCGATGCCGCCTGGAGGAACAACCTGGTGATCATCCACGGCGACAACCAGGATCGGATTCGTCTTGACGGAGTGATGATGGACGAAATCCGCGCTTACGAGGGAGCGATCATCCGACTGGACAGGAGAGGAATTCTCCCTTGCCCTTGCGGAAACCACGGCAAATTCTGCGATCGGTGTCTGCGCCAAGCCCTGGCGTCCGGCGAAGTGATCGAACTGAAAGCCTGGTGGTGCGGACGGCACGGCGATGAAGATATGGATTCGACGGCCTACGCCCTGCTCGGCAAGCCCGCCTGGCATTTCGAGTGCCGATCCATCGAGG
>DOMV01000438.1 GCA_003509805.1 Planctomycetaceae bacterium | reverse complement strand
ATGCTCCGCTGGGAAAGCGGCGACGTGTCGCTCGACGCCGACGAGGGGGCCGAAGAGGAAAGCGATTCCGGCCGGGATGCGCACGGCCGAAACGCCAAGATCAAATACGTGTAGAAATAGACAATTGATAATTGACAAGGGACAACACACTTGTCGCATGACCTTAAACCGGGAAGTATATGCCGCAGACGGCCTGAAATTGTTCNNTCGCTTGTCGCTCGAACGAAACGTGCAACAAGCTATTTACAAATATCGTATGGCGAGCAAGTGCGACAAGCAGCCTTCACCAAACAACCACTTTTACCAAACAACCAATTGCACCGCGTTTTCAGTAGACGTCTCCCTCACGTAGGCGGGGGCGACGAAAAAGGGTTATGCGACAACCCCAATGGATGATGAACAACGGAGAACAGCGATGACCAGCGAAACACCGATTCCCGATACCACCCATTCCTCGCTCGGCAAACCGGTCCGGGCGCTGTTCAACGGCGCATTCGCGATCCTCTGCGCCGTCGTACTGGCGCTGACGATGATCGACTGGAAATACGTTCCCACGTCGGGCGGCCCCGTTCCGGACGAGTTCCCTCCGATGGCCGGCACCGCCGTGGTTCTCTTCCTGGTCCTCATGGCGGTTTGGGCTCTGTTCGTTTCCGGTATCCGCGTGGCGGCCCAATGGGAACACGGCATCCTGCTCCGTTTCGGAAAATATGTCGGCGTCCGCGGCCCCGGAATCATTTACGTGATCCCCTTCATCGACAGCATCCAATTCGTCGACACCCGGTTGCTAACGCTGAACATTCCCTCGCAACAGGTCATCACGAAGGACAACGTCCCGGCACAGGTGGACGGCGTCCTGTATTTCATCGTCAAAGAGGCGGAAAAAGCGGTCCTGACCGTCCAGAACTATCGCTTCGCCGTCGCCCAGTATGCCCAGGCGACGCTCCGGGACGTGGTCGGCGCCCTGACGCTCGACGAGCTTCTGTCCGAACGGGAACAGATCCAGCGGCGCGTCGCCGAAGTAGTCGAAGAACGGATCAGGGGCTGGGGGCTGCACCTCGATTCGATCCGTTTGCAGGATATCGAGATGCCCGACGACCTGAAACGGATCATGTCGCGCCAGGCCGCCGCGGAACGGGAAAAACGGGCGAACATCACCAAATCGGAAGGCGATAAAATCGCCGCCTCGAATCTGGCCGCCGCCGCCGGGATCATGGCGACCACCTCCGGGGCCATGAAGTTGCGGACGCTCCAGACGATCGACGGCCTCGGGGCGGGCAATTCCAACACCGTCGTCATGTTCCCGATCGAACTGGTCGAAGCGCTCGACCGATTGACTGATGTGGTGAAAACAACGGGGATGAAAACGTCGCAAAAGTAAAGGAGGAAGGTAAACCATGACAACCATCACCCTGGAACTGCCGCCGGACCTCGACTTGAGCGAACACGACGCAAAGATGATGTTCGTCGGAAAATTGTACGAGGAAGGAATCCTGACTTCCGTCCAAGCGGCCGAGGTGGTCGGGATCACGAAACGCGAATTTATCGAAACCATCGGCAAATACGGCGTTTCAGTGTTTCAGGCAACGCCGGAAGAGGCCGAGCGGGACCATCGACGGAATGCGGAGCGACGAAGGGTGAAGACAGCGGGAGAAGCAACATGCGTGAAATCGTGATCGCCGATACGAGTTCGTTGATTGCCTTCGACAAATTGGATTTGTTTTTCCTCCTCTCTGCACAATATGAAAAAGTGTTGGTAACGCCGACCGTTCGTGATGAATTTGGAAAATGATTGCCTGGTTGGATTGATTCCGAAAACCCGTGACACTGCCGCCGAACTGAAATCGATCGGTTTTCGTATCAGTGACCATTTGGAACATATTTTGAAACAAGCGATGCGGGACACCGATTGAAACATCGCGTTGAGAGCAAGCAGAGAATGACGGCGGCGGTGCCCCGCCCACGGCCCCCGCCGCCCGCCTGAACTTTTACCTCTTAGTTTTTAACTCCCCCTCATGGCCCTACGCAAGATTGGACAGGTCTTTGTCGACCTCGGATACATTGACGAAGAGCAGCTCGAAATGCTCATCGAGGAGCATTTGCAGCGGCACGGGGAGATGATCGGTCAAACAGCCGTCTCGCTCGGCATGATCAACGAGGACCAGGTCGCCTCCGCTTTGGCCGAGCAGCTCGGCCTCCAGGTGATCAGCCTTGCCGACATCACCGTGCCGCCGGAGGTGTTGACGCACCTGACGGAGCCGATGGCCCAGCTTTACAAGGCGATTCCCGTCAGTTTCCGTAACGAGGTGCTCACCATCGCGATGTGCGAGCCGCAGAACATCGTCGTGCTCGACGAACTGCGCAACTTCCTCGGCTACCAGATACGCAGCGTCGTGACCACGCCCCGCGACATCCAGCAGGCCCTGACGCGGTATTACGCCTCCGACACCGAATCGGTCGAATCGATCATCGCCGACATGGAACGCGACGCCGCCCTCCAGGAGGCGGCGCTGTCCCTGGAAAAAGGCGGCAACGTCGACCTCGCCAGCGTCGAGGCGATGAGCGAGAGCGTCCCCGTCCGAAAACTGCTCAACATGGTGTTCCTCCTCGGCATCAAGGACCATGCGAGCGACTTGCATTTCGAGCCGTTCGAAGACGAATTCAAGATCCGGATCAAAGCGGACGGAACGCTTTACGAAATGGTTCCGCCGCCGCGACACCTCGCTTCGGCGATCACGACGCGCATCAAGGTGATGGCGAACCTCGACATCGCCGAACGCCG